>VBJE01000189.1 GCA_005879675.1 Chloroflexota bacterium | reverse complement strand
TAGCGTCCAGCGCAGAGACGAGCGCTGGAAATCCTGGCGATTTCCGCAAAGGCACCGCCGCGAGCGTCGTGAGGTGAAACATGCGGACAGTCATGTGTTCGAAGTGTCGACCGATCACGGCCAGGTCGTCCATACGCAGAGGGTGCTCATCCACGGATCGGAGTTGAGGCGTGCGCCTGCGATACCAGTTGATGATTGGATTGTGTCCGAGCGGCTCAACGAACACTGCCCGCCCGCCGGCTTTCAGCACCCGCCTGACCTCGGCGGAGCCGCGGGCCAGGTCGAGATGGTGAAGGATGCCGCTGCCACACACGATGTCGAACGAGCCATCCGGCAGGTCGAGCGACTCGGCGTTCATGACGCTGAACGTGATGTCAAGCCCTCGATCGCTCGCGCTCTTGCGGGCGAGCTCGATCGCTACGGGCGATATGTCAACACCGATCACGCGCGCCCCGCGCTCGGCCAGGTCGAACGCGTAGCTGCCAGGACCACATCCGTACTCCAGCACGGCGCGCCCTTCGCA
>VBJE01000188.1 GCA_005879675.1 Chloroflexota bacterium | reverse complement strand
ACCTGGCCGTTGATGGTCAGCCCCAGGCTGTCGACGTGGGCCAGGCCTGAGTTCGCGAGCACGACGCGGCGGATCGGGTCGATGCCGTACGAGGCCGGGTCCGCCCTCGTCAAAACGGTCATCCAGGCCGGCAGGTTGGTGAGCGGAAACAGCGCGCCCGACAGAAAGAACATCGGCATCATCAGGAAGTTCATGACCACTTGAAAACCCTGCAGCGACTTCATCATCGAGGCGATCGCCACGCCGAATGACGCGAGCCCAAACGCAAGCACGGCCGCCAGTGGAATCAGCTCGACCACCGTCAGCAGACTGAGCTTCACGCCGATGAAGGGGGCGAGGACGAGGAGGATGAGGCCCTGGATCATCGCCTGCGTCGTGCCTCCGAGCGCCTTGCCGATCGCGACCGCCCAGCGGTCGCCGAAGATCGCGGTGAACAGGATGGACATGCCGATGATGCCGGGATACATGAACTGGATGTAGGAGATCCCGCTCCCACGCCCGAACGCTCCGCCCAACGACGAGCTGAGGCCGGAGCCGAAGACCACCAGGAACAGGAGCGGCTGCGCGAGCGACGCGACGAGGCGCCAGCGGTCGCGCCAGTAGCGAAGGATGTCGCGGTACCAGATGATGTAGACGGCGCGCAAGCTCGCCATGCGCGTGTCGACGGGCGCGGGTTGAACCGTGGCGAGAACGGGTTTGACCGCGGTTTCGACGCTCATCGGCGGCGCCCCATCCAACGGCTGGCCATCGCACGGTTGCGGTCGCGTGCGCTCACCTCTTCTTCGCGGATCGCGCGTCCGGTCAGCTTGAGAAAGACGTCGTCCAGCGAGGGCCTCCGCATTGAGACCGTGTCCACGGGCGCGGTCAGCTCGCGCACCAGGCGCGGCACGAAAGCCTTGCCGTCTTTGACCTCCATGCGCAGCGTGCCGTTGTCGCGAGACGGTGTGACGCCGAGCAGCTTCTCGATCTCTCCGGCCGCTTCTTCGGGTCGCTCGGACGTGATCGTCACCACGTCGCCGCCCACCATCGCCTTCAGCTCATCCGGGGTGCCTTGGGCGGCAATCTTGCCGTGGTCGATGATCGCGATCCGGTTGCAGTATTCGGCCTCGTCCATGTAGTGCGTGGTCATGAAGATGGTCACGCCCTTCTTGCTCCGCAGCTCGTTGAGGTGTGTCCAGATGCTCTTCCTGGTCTGTGGGTCGAGGCCGAGAGTCGGCTCGTCCAGGAAGAGGATCTGCGGCTGGTGGAGCATGCCCCGCGCGATCTCGAGCCGGCGCTTCATGCCTACGGAGAAGGTTTTCACCTGCGAGGAGGCGCGGTCGGTGAGCTGCATCAGGTCCAGCATCTCGTCGATTCGGCGGCGCCTGTCGGGCGCCGGCACGCTGTAGACGAAGGCGTGGAACTCGAGGTTCTCCCGCGCTGTGAGCTGGTCGTCGAGCGAGGGATCCTGGAACACAAGGCCGATCCTCTGCCGAACCGCGGCCGGATCGTGCATCACGTCGATGCCCGCCACCCGCGCGACGCCGGCCGTCGGCGTCAGCAGCGTGCAGAGCATGGAGATGGTCGTCGACTTGCCGGCGCCGTTGGGGCCGAGGAAGCCAAAGATCTCGCCGCCGTGCACCTCGAGGTCGATGCCCGCCACCGCGACCAGGTCGCCGTACTTCTTGACCAGGCCTCTGGCCTCGATCACCGTCTCCGTCACCGTCACACCTTACCGTGCCTACCCGCGCCGCCCGCGAAGCGTTGCGCTCCCGCGAGCGCTTCGCCTGACGCGGTCGCCTCGGTACCGCCGCGCCACTCCTCGCGCATCGCCTCCTCGAGGCTGAGCGACCACTGGCCGAGCACGCTGCGCCGGTCGGCCCGCATCGCGCCCTGGGGAAACGATGCGATCTCGCGCGCGAGCTTTTTCGATTCTGCGAGCGCGCCTCCTGGCTCGGCGAGCCGCTCCACCAGGCCGATGCGCAGCGCTTCGTCGGCGGAAACCGCTCGGCCGGTCAGGATCAGGTCGAGAGCGCGTCCCTGACCTATCAGCCGCGGCATGCGGATGGTGCCGAGGTCGAGGAGCGGGACGCCGAAGCGACGGTTGAACACACCGAGCGTCGCGTCCCGCGCGGCCACCCGCAGGTCGCACCACAGTGCCAGCTCGAGCCCGCCCGCGACCGCGTAGCCCTCGATCGCACCGATCACCGGCTTGCTCAGCGTCATCCGCGTCGGACCCATCGGACCTCGGCCCTCTTCGCGGAGCCCATAGTTCGCGCCCGCCGCGAGGGCCTTGAGGTCGAACCCGGCGCAGAAGGTCCGATCGGCGCCGGTCAGGACCGCGACCGCAAGGTCATCGTTCTCGTCGAAGCGCTCGAAGGCCTCAGCCAGCGCCGCTGCGGTAGCGGGATCCACAGCGTTGCGCACGTTTGGACGGTCGATGGTGATGGTCACCACCGCCCCATCGACCTGCTCGCGAACGGACTTAGATCGCGCCCCGCTCGTGGTCGTCTTCCATGAACGGATACCGGTGATCGGTGGCCGGCGCGTACGTCTCCTTGATCACGCGCGGGCTGACCCAGCGGATCAGGTTGAGGAACGACCCCGCCTTGTCATTGGTACCCGAGGCCCGCGCGCCGCCGAACGGCTGCAGGCCGACGACCGCGCCGGTCGGCTTGTCGTTGATGTAGAAGTTGCCGGCCGCGTTGACCAGCTTCTCGGACGCGGTGCGAATCGCCTGCCGGTCGCGTGCGAAGACCGCGCCGGTGAGCCCGTAGGGGCTGGTGCGGTCGCAGAGGTCGAGTGTCTCGTCGAACTTCCCGTCCGCGTACGGGTACACGGTCAGGATCGGCCCGAAAAGCTCCTCGCGCAGCAGCTTGAAGTCGGGGTCGTTCGTCTCGATGACCGTTGGCCGCACGAACCAGCCGACCTTGTCATCACCCTTGCCACCGGCGATGACCTTGGCGGTATCGGTCTTCCTCGCGTACTCGATCGCGCTCATGTGGGTGTTGTAGGCCCGCTCGTCGATCACCGCGCCCATGAAGTTGCGGAAGTCGGCGACGTCGCCCTGTGGAATGCCGTCGACGAGGTCGACGAGCTCGGACTTCATCGCCTTCCACATCGACTGGGGGATGTAGGCGCGCGAGGCGGCCGAGCACTTCTGGCCCTGGTACTCGAAGGCCCCGCGGACCAGCGCTGTGCGCAGCGCGTCGGTATCCGCTGAATCGTGGGCGAGGACGAAGTCCTTGCCTCCGGTCTCGCCGACCAACCGAGGGTAGGTGCGGTAGCGACCGATGTTCAGCCCGACCTCGCGCCACATGCCCTGGAAGACCTCGGTCGACCCCGTGAAATGGATACCGGCGAGCTCGCGGTGGTTCAGGACCTTCTCCGAGATCTCGGTGGCGCTGCCGCTGACCATGTTGATCACGCCTGGCGGCATGCCCGCCTCGAGCAGCAGCTCCATCAAGAAGTGGCTGACCAGCAGGGTCTGCGTCGCCGGTTTGAAGACGACCGTGTTGCCCATCAGCATCGGCGCGGTCGGCAGGTTGCCCGCGATCGAGGTGAAGTTGAACGGGCTGACCGCGAAGATGAAGCCCTCGAGCGGGCGGTACTCGAGGCGGTTCCAGGCCGTGCCGTCGTTGAACGGCTGGTTGCGGAGCAGCTGGTCCCCGAAGTAGGCGTTGAATCGCCAGAAGTCGATCGTCTCGCAGGCGGCGTCGATCTCCGCCTGGTGGACCGTCTTCGATTGGCCGAGCATCGTGGCGGCGTTGATGGTGTCGCGCCACGGGCCCGCGAGCAGGGACGCCGCTCGGAGCAGGACAGCGGCGCGCTCGTGGTAAGAGGTCGCGGCCCACATCTTGCGCGCGGCCAGCGCGGCTTTGATCGCGTCGTCAATGTCCTTGGCGCCGCCGACGGCGTACTCGGCGATCGCCAGCTCGTGGCGGTGCGGGGAGCGGATGTCGGCTCGGGAGGCGCCCCACCGGCGCTCGCCGCCGATTTGCATCGGCACCTCGGTCCTGGCGTCGGTCAGCTCGGCGAGTCGCGACTTCAGCGGCTTGCGGTGGGAATCGCCGGGCGCATAGGACCGGACGGGCTCGTTGGTGGGCTGGGGAACCTGGAAATGTCCGTCGGCGGTCATCGGCTTCCTCCGCTTGTGTCTTCTTGCTTCAGGCTCGATGATGCCACGTAACCCTTGGCCGTATCCCACCCGGTGGCAGTCGGCTATCTTCGCGCGCCCGCGACCGACGTCTCCGACCGCGTGCGACGCACCGTCGCCCTGCTGCGCCGGCGCGGCTATGCCTTGACGCCGCCCCGGCTGGCCGAGATCTGCGTGGGCGGACCGGTGGCGGAGCGCGACGTCCGCTGGGCGGCCGCGGCCGATCCGGAGCTCACGCTCGCCGAGGGCCTGGTCGTCGAGCGGGTCGCGCATGACGAGGCCGCCGCGATCCGCAGCCGCGCTCTCGGGCATCTCGATGCGGCCGCCGAGTACGTGGAGATGACGGTGGGCTTCGTCCGCCGGCTCGTCGCCGTTGCCCCCTTCATCACCAGCGTCTCCATCGCCGGCTCGCTCGCCAGCGGCGGGTTCCGCGCGTCGGACGACGTGGACCTCAACCTGATCGTCGAGGACGGCCACCGCCACCTCGCTTACGTGGTCGTAAACCTCCTGGGGCTGCTGCATGCGATGCGGCACCGCGCGAAGCCCGTCGACGACCTCACGCGACGGCCGGTCGCGCCTCGCCTGATGACCGTCAACCTCGTCCTGGAGAGGTCGCAGTGCCGGCCCCTGCAGCGGCAGGACGAGGACATGGCGTTCGAGCTTTTCATGTCCGAGCCACTTTTCGGGTTCGAGGCGCTGCGGGAGCTCGTGCTCGACAACCCGGCCCTTTCCGAGCACTTCCCGCAACTGCTTGAGAAGCGGGCGCCGCTCGTCATCTCCACGCCCAGGCGCCTGAACGCCAGGCTCTATCCGGCCGTCCTCGACGGCCCGGCGCGGCAGATCGGCTGGTCGGCGTGGCGGTACATGCAGTGGACGCGACGACACCGGCCCGAAGCCCTGGCTCGCGTTGCCTTCGTGCGCTCGACGATGCGGCCATACACGTTGTTCGACGAAGCTTGATCGGCGTCGTCGCCGTCGCGATCCTGGTCCTGACGAGCGCGCTGCTGTTCGGATTCGGGCTGAATCTTCTCTTCCTCTCTATCTGCGCGCTCCGCCTGCCCCTCCGGCCCGGCGGGCCACCTCCCCATGAATGGGGAGGAGATTTTCCTTTTGTGTGCGTACAGGTGCCCATCTACAACGAGCGCTATGTCGCCGAGCGAGTCCTCGATGCGGCCTGCGCGTTCGACTGGCCTGCAGGCCGATTCGAGGTCCAGGCTCTCGACGATTCGGACGCCTGGTCTCTCACATCAGGCGAGGCTCGCGAGCAGGTTTCAAGGCCGGCGCGCTCGCCCATGGTCTGGAGAGGACTCGAGCCGAGCTCATCGCCGTGTTCGACGCCGATTTCGTCCCGCCGCGCGACTTCCTGCGTCGCACTCTCGTGGCTTTCGAGAATCCGCGCGTCGCGTTCGTACAGGCCCGGTGGGGCCACCTCGACGAAGGCTACTCCTGGTTCACGCGCCTCCAGGCGTTGTTCATCGACTTTCACTTCCTCGTCGAGCAGGCGGTGCGTTCCGCCCGCGGATACTTCGTCAACTTCACGGGCTCCGCGGGAGTCTGGCGCCGGCAGGCGATCGACGACGCGGGGGGCTGGACCGCCGATACGCTGACCGAGGACCTCGACCTCAGCTACCGGGCCCAGCTTCGTGGCTGGAAGGCCGTGTACCTCGAAGACGTGGTCGTGCCCGAGGAGCTCCCGGTGTCCATCGACGCCTACCGCAGCCAGCAGTCGCGCTGGGCGACGGGAAGCTTCCAGTGCGCCTTTCGACTCCTGGGTCCGGTCTGGCGCAGCCAGAATCGCGCCGCGGTCAAGGTCCAGGCGACGATCCACCTGCTCGCCTACGGCGTGGGCCCGCTGATGCTCGTGCAGCTCGTCTGCTATCCGACGCTGCTCCTGGCCGTTGGCCGCCAGAACATCCCCTGGCAGGTGGGCGATGCCCTGCTCCTGGGAGTTTGCGTCGCCGCGTCGCCGTGGCTCGGCTTCATCGTCGCCCAGACGCGGCGCGGCCGGCGCTGGTGGTCGGGCATCCCGTCCCTTTTCTGCCAGGTGATCGGGGCCGGAATGTCGCTGAACGTCATCTTCGCCCTGTTCGCGGCGCTGCGGCCCGGGGGCACGTTCGTGCGGACGCCGAAGCACCACATCGTGGCTCGCGGACAGGAGTGGCGCGACCAGGCATACGTCCGGGTTGGCGACCCACGCGCGATCCTCGAAGCGACGTTCGCGCTTGGCGCCCTCGCCATCCTTCCCCTGGCCATCGTCATGGACCAGGGCCTGCTGGCGGTGTACTCCGGTCTCTTCGCGGCCGGCTTTCTGACCGTTGCCGCCCTGAGCCTGGCCGACCTGCTCCAGGTGCTGACGCTCCGCCGGCTCGGCCTCGGCGCGCTCTCGCGGATGCGGGCGGCGGCTCCGTTCGCGGCTCTGCTCGCGCTGGCCGGGATCCTTCTGCTTGCCGCCGCCCAGATGGCGGAGCCGTTCGAGGACGGCTACGGCCACTGGCTGATGGCCGCCAATCTTGCCTCGACCGGCCAGCTGCACGACCCGCTCTTCAGCATGGAGGACACGTGGCTGCCGGCCTACCAGCTGCTCGCCGCGGCGGTGTTGCGCGTCTTCGGTTTGTGGCAGCTTGGTCTCCTCAAAGGCCTGAGCGCGGTGCTCGGACTGGCGACCGCGGCCTGCGTCTACGCCCTCGCGCCGAACGCGCGGCAGGGCCGGATCGCCGTCGCGCTCCTGGTCCTCAACCCGGTCTTCCTGTTCACGTCGGGCTCCGCGGTGGTCGAGCCACTCCTCACGGCGCTGCTGATGGCTGCGGCTCTCGCCGCCGTGCGGGGAAGGATGGCGCTCGCCGCGATGCTCGCGGCGCTTGCGTGCGCGACCTCCACCAAGGCGTGGATCTGGGTCGCCGCGGCTGCGACATTCGCCCTCGTCGAGTCGGTCAGGACCCGTTTCGCAGGCTCCCACACGCGCGCGCTGGCGTGGGCAATCCCGGCGGTCGTCGTGCTCGTGTTCCTGCAGCTGGGCTTCGCGCCCGCCTCGCACTCTCTCGCGCGCGGGTCGGTCGAGGTGGTGTCGGCCTCCGCGCGCGGCAGCTTGCAGACGGATGCGGTCTCGAGAGTCGTAGAGCTGGCGACCACGTATGGCCTGGCCGCGCTGCCTCTGGCGGCTTTTGGCGCGATCGGCGTGGTGCTCGCGATGCGCCACCATACGACCGCCCTCTGGCGGTTCGTCTATGTACCGGCGGGCGTGTACCTCGGCGCGGTCTTCGGGCTCGTCGCCGTGGGCGCGTACAGCGGGAGTCACCGCTACCTGTACCCCGCCCTGCCAGCCATCTCGCTCCTGGCCGCGGCGGCCCTGGACCGCTACGTTCCAGCGATTCGGTTGACCGCCGTGGCGATGAGCGCGATGCTCGCCGCAGCATTCGTTCCGGTTTTTCTGGCGTTCGGCGCCGAGAATGCGGGTCTGGTCGCGGCCGGCCAGGCGACAACCGGGGGCCGCGGCATGCTTTTGACCGACTCCCCCGTGGCCGCGTACTACAGCGGCCGGTCACCGTCCGAGATCAGCGGCTCGCAGGCGCTGCCGCTGGACACCTCGGAGGCAGTCGACTGGATGCGATCCCACCACGTGACGGCCGTGGTGGTCGAGAACATCAGCTACTACCGCGCGACCTCGGTGTTTCCGGACCTCGTGCGCGGCTCGGCGACCGCGCCGTTCACATCTTTGGGCGCGACAGGTGGCTATGACGTCAGCGGCGGCAAGACGGTCAGCGCATACAGCGTGGGGGCTGTGTGCCTGCGCCAATCGATCTATCTCGGCGTCGATGCAGGCCACCTCCGCAGGCAAGACGGCTCCTCTCGCCAAGGGCATGACCATGGGCGTCGTGGGGACCGGCGAAGGGATGGGCTTCGGCGTGCCAATCGTTCGCTACGCAGACGGTTGGGTCTACCCGCGAACATCGACAACGGTCCAGCTGTCACCGAACAGCTGGACGCGCACGTTTCAGCTCGACGAGATCGGCGGCGACGCGGCTCACAAGTACGCCTTCGTGCCAATTGCCTCTCGCGGACAGATCGAGGTCGCGTACACCATCGACTCCGCCGGCGTCTCGATCGCCGTCAGACCGTTATCGCTGGCACCCGGTTATTCCGAGGTCGGCATCCTCAACGAGCAGTCCGCCGCGTTCGACGACTTCGCGGCCGCGGGACAGCCGGCGCTGGTCGGACCGGCGTTCGGCAACTGGGCGCCGGTCAGCGGAAGCTGGGCGCGCCTCCGCTCGGGGACGCTCGGCGTCGAGTGGTCGGCGAGCCAGGTGCCGGGCGCGACGCTTTACGCGGGCCGCGAGAAGGTCGCTCCCGACTTCGACTGGGCAGGGCTCGACTACATGTTCTCCGCGCCATTCTCGGGCGCCTCGTACCGGATCAACGTGCAGGAGGCCAGGTGATGGAGCGAGCTGACGTTGTGCTCGTCTACCCGCAGCGCGCGCCGAGGCAGGGGCGCCACTGGATCATGCCCTCCCTCGGCCTCATGTACCTGAGCGCCGCTCTGCGCGACGCCGGTTACTCCGTGCGCCATATCGACCACACGTTCCTGGAACGCGACGAGGTCCTCGCCGAGATCGACCGGCTGCGCCCGTCCGTGATCGGCATCTACTGCATGATCACCATGCAGGACGAGGCGCTCTCGCTTGCCGCGCAGGTACGCGGCAAGGCTCTGACGGTCGTCGGTGGGCCGTACCCGTCGGGCGAGCCAGAGACCTTCGTTGAAGACTTCGACATCGTCGCGGTCGGAGAAGGCGAGGAGACGATCGTCTCGATCATGGAGCACCTCGACGACCGCCGGTTCGAGGAGATCGCGGGCGTCGTTTTCAGGCGCGACGGCGAGCTCATCCGCGGCATGGCGCGGCAGCGCAGCAAGGACATGTCGCATCTCCCGCTGCCCTATCGCGGAGACGTCCCCAACGACGAGTACATCCGCTACTGGCGCAAGCACTGGAAGGACGCGACCACCCCGCTGATGTCGACCCGCGGGTGTCCATTCCGCTGCGACTTCTGCCACAAGTCGGTGTTCGGCGATCTGTTCAGCGCTCGCCCTGTCGAATCTGTGGTGGCCGAGATGCGCGAGATCGCGGCGCTGGGCTACGACCACGTGTGGATGTCGGACGACCTCTTCACGCTCAACTACAAGCGCACTTTCGAGCTGACGAAGGCGATCGAGGACGCGCAGCTTGGACTCACGTGGGAATGCCTCAGCCGCGTCACGCACGTCGACCAGCCGCTGTTCGAGCAGATGCACCGCGCGGGCTGCAAGCGGATCTTCTTCGGCATCGAATCCGGCGACGAGCGAGTGCTCAAGGAGATGAAGAAAGGCATCACCCCTGACCAGGCTCGCGCGGCCGTCGAGGCCTGCGTCGCGGCCGGGATCAAGGCAGCGGGGTTCTTCATGGTCGGCTACATCGGAGAGACGACCGACTCGCTGATCCGCAGCATCAACTTCTCGAGCAGCCTTCCGCTCGACTACGTCAGCTACACGATCGCGTACCCACTCCCCGGCACCGGCTTTTACGAGCGCGTGCGCGAGCGCCGGCTGCACGGCGAATGGCACAAGGTCCGGCACAACCGGCTGCTGTTCAACACCGACTTCTCGGAGCACAAGCTGCGGGCCGCGATCCTCAAGGGCGCGATCCAGCATCGCCTCAACCGCCTGCACATGCGACCGGCCGCGCGCGCGTTCCAGCTCGCGACGGACCCGATGCTGCGGGTCATGAAGTAGCTAGTCTCTGGCCGGCATGAAGGAGGTCTGGCCAAGTCTCGTCAGGATCGTCGCCGGCATCTTCTGGCTCTACTTCGCGAGCCAGAAGTGGCAGGGCGTGGGCTGGATGAAGGGCCTGATCGAGAGCACCGCGCGGTCGAACCCGATCCCGGGCCTGCACGAGTTCCTGGTCTCGGTGGTGGCGCCGAACTGGTTTCCGTTCGCCCTCGCGCAGGCGGCGGGCGAGACGGTGGCGGCCGTGCTCCTGATCCTCGGCCTTGCCACCCGCTGGGCCGGCATCCTCGGCTTGCTCCTCGCTGCCAACCTCGCGCTGACCGTCGCCTTCGGCGTGAGCGACGACGGGTTCCGCTGGCTCTACTACCTCGCCGTCATCGTCAACGCGCAGGTCATCATCTCCGGGCCCGGACCGTTCGCGCTCGGGCGCTTCGGGTGGGTGCCAGCCTGGCTTCGCTAGGCTATTGGCCGTGGGTTTTGACGCCGAGGGCTACGGCTTCCCCGAGCATCAGCGAACGCTGGCGCGGCTGATCGACGATATCCGCGTCCTGTCGCCCGCAGGCGTAGAGCGGGCGGCGCAGGGATGGGAGCGGCACGCGCGCCTGCACGAGAAAGAGGTCCACGAGTCTGAAAAGGCCGCGCTGCGGGCGATCGAGCGCGCCGACCGCGGGCCGGCCTGGGACGAGGTGCGCCGCAACCTCTTCGGCATGACCGAGTCAGGCCAGGCCCTCGTCAGCTGGAAGGCGGAGCACGGCGACGTGGGGCACAAGGCCGAGCAGGCAGCATTCATGGCCGCTCTCGGCCTGGTCGCAGGCAACCTCATCAGCAACGAGCAGTTCAACACGCTGGTGCGTCCGATGTCGGAGGCGATGCCCTGGCTTCTGCCGGAGGAGAACCAGCCGGCCTAGGTCTTAGGAGCCCGCGACTCCCGCCAGCTCGGCGAGGTTCGCGTCGGCGCTCTCCAGCGCGGCGCGGTCCAGCCGGCGCCGGCTCTCGATCAGCTTTCCGCCCAGCTCGTTGGTCTTCGAGTCGTTCATGGAGAGCACGCCCTCGACGATGCCGTCGCGAAGATAGAAGACGGTGAACTGGCGAGCCGCGCGATCGCCGCGCCAGACCGCCTCGTCGTCCCCGGAGGCGTGGCCGCGGTACTCGAGGTTCACGTCGTACTGGTCCGACCAGAAGTACGGCAGGCCGCGATACGGCTGGTGCCCTTCCACGATCGCGGCGGCGATTCCGCGCCCGTGGTTTTTCGCCACCTCCCAGTGCTCGACCCGGATCGCGCGGCCCAAGACGGGGTGGGGGTGCAGCGCGATGTCGCCGCCGACGTAGACGTTCTCGGCCGCGCGCAGCCCTTCGTCGACGCGAACTCCGCCGCCTTCGATCCGGAGGCCGAGCATCTTCGGCAGCTCCAGGTTGGGCTCGATCCCGACCGCGACCAGGACCACGTCCGCCGCCTCGCGGGTGCCGTCCGAGAGCGATGCCCCGGTGACCCGGCCGCCGGCAACCTGCCAGGCGTCGACCCTGGTGCCGGTCCGCACATCCGCGCCCTGCGCGCGATGCATCTCGGCGTAGATCTCGCCGACATCGCGGCCCAGTGCACGCTGAAGGGGCACCGGCAGCGCCTCGACGATGAGCACGTCTTTGCCCAGCTTGCGGGCCGATGCGGCAACCTCGGCGCCGATGAAGCCGGCGCCGATCAGCAACAGCCGGCTCGCCTGGCCAAGCGCGTCACGGATGGCGCGGCCGTCGCGCAGGGAGCGAAGCGTCAGCACGTTCTGCGCCTGGGGCACGTCGGGCAGCCGGCGTGGCGTGCCGCCGAGGCCCAGGACCAGGACGTCGAAAGCAACCTCGGCGCCGCCCTCGAGGGTCAGCCTGCCTTCCTTCAGGGATCCACCGGAGACGCGCTGGTCGAGCCGCAGGTCGATGCGTTCCTTCTCGTACTCGGCTTCGTCGTGGAGGAAGACCTTCGGCACCTCGATCTCGCCGCGCAGATATTCCTTGGACAGGTACGGGCGGTCGTACGGCCGGTCCTTGTCGGCGCTGAGGATCGTGACCTCGCCGCCGAACCCTCGCTTGCGCAGGGCGAACGCGGCGTAGTCGCCGGTTCCGCCGCCGCCCACGATCACCACCCGCTTCGTCGCCATCAGTCTTTTGACGATACGCGCGCGTGATACAGCCACTCATGTGGGTCCGGCGCCACTCCGCGCTGGACGTCGACGAGCGCCTGGCGGAGGCGCATGCTCACCTCGCCCGGGCCGCCGTCGCCAACCACCCACGACCCACGAGCGGACTTGACCGCGCCGACAGGGGTGATGACCGCGGCCGTCCCGCAGGCGAAGACCTCCGTGAGCGAGCCGTCCTCGCACCCCGTTTGCCATTCGTCGACGCTGATCCGACCTTCCTCGACCTCGTAGCCGAGATCGCCGCCCAGCGCGAGCAGGGAATCGCGCGTCACGCCGGGCAGCAACGTGCCGGTGAGAGCCGGGGTCATCACCTTCGCCCGCCCGCCGCGGCCGAAAACAAAGCACAGGTTCATGCCGCCCATCTCCTCGACCCAGCGGTGCTCGTGGGAATCGAGCCAGACGACCTGGTCGCAGCCCTGCGCCGCGGCCTGCGCCTGCGCCAGCAAGCCGCCCGCGTAGTTGCCGCCCGTCTTGGCCGCGCCGGTCCCGCCTGGCGCCGCGCGGCTGAAGTCCTCCGAGAGCCAGACGCTGACCGGCTTGACACCCCGGGGGAAGTAGGAGCCGGACGGCGACGCGATCAGGAGGAACGTCACCTGGTCGGCGGGATGCACGGAGAGCGAGACTTCGCTGGCAAACATGAGCGGGCGCAGGTAGAGGCTGTGCTCGGGTGCGCCTGGAACCCATTCGTGGTCGGCATCGAGAAGGACGTCGATCGCCTCGAGGAAGGTCTCCTCGGGCAGCTCGGGGAGCGCGAGCCGGCGCGCCGACCTGCGAAAGCGAGCGGCGTGGGCGTCTGCCCGGAACGCGGCCACCCCACCGGAGCGCTGACGGAACGCCTTCAGCCCTTCGAAGACAGCCTGCGCGTAGTGGAGGACGGCGGTCCCCGGGTCGAGCGTCAGCGGCGCGTAGGGCGCCAGCTCGGCGTCATGCCAGCCGGTGGCCGCGTACCAGCGGATGCGGACCATGTGCTCGGTGAAGATCCTGCCGAAGCCGGGATCGGCCAGCAGCCTCTCCCTCTCCTCAGGCGCCACACGTTGATCCAGCAGGCGGATCTTGAACTTGAGCGTCGACGTGCTCACGAAGGCGAGGGTAGCAAGAGGCCGGGTCTTGCGACCCGGCCTCGCGAGAGGAAGGAAGGGGTTCTGCTAGATAGTTCGGGTGGGGGCGACGGGGATGGTCACCACCACCGGCTCGACCACGGGGATGGCCTCCGCCGCCAGGTCAATCGCCGGTGCGACGATCGCCAGAAACGGCTTCCGCGCCCTTTTCGGGTGACCCCGAGCGGGGGGCTGAACCGCCACCACCGGGTCGAGCATGTGCTGCAGCTCGATCTCCAGGAACGTGTCGAACTCGTTCATCTGTAGCAGAAACGCCTCCCACAACAGCAGTACCCGCGTCTACCACCAAATTCTTTCCGGGAGTCCGGGCGGGGCCCCCGAAACGAGGCCCAAATTCAAAGAAGACGAGCCTACGCCGCCCGCTGTGTGGGCTGAGCAGCCGACTCGTGATCCTCAAACGCCAGCTCCGCGGCGGGCTCGACGGCCACCTCGTGGCCACCAAGGTTGTGGGCGAGCTTGACAAGCCGGAGCCTGGTCGGCCCCGGGCCCAATGCTCTGGCGGCCATGACGATGACGGGCCTGACCAGAAGGAGGCTCGCCGAGCCGTTCATCCGTTGCAGGGCGCGGCGACCAACCATGGCGAAAAGAGAACGCCGCGAGGGGATCGAGTACCGCTGAACCGGGGTGCCGTCCAATGCTTCCAGCGCCATGTCAACCACTCCCTTACCTTCCAGGAGGCCCCCTGAAGCAACCAGTGCGAGCCCCTCTGCCTGGACAACGCGCGCCTCTCGCGGCAGTACTCGCGAGTACAGCTGAAGATGTATCGCCTGCGCGCGGCGCATAGAAGTAAACTCGTGTTCAGGCGCGTGCGGGAACGCATCCAAGGAGGGAAGACAGCTGGAGACCGTTGGTGTGGATGCGGCCTACGGCGACATCCTCGAAGACTTTCAGGTCGCGTCGGCGGAGCTTTCCCGCTTCAAGACCGTGCCGGACATCGCCGACGCGGCCCTGGTCCTGGCCCTCGACCTGACGAGGTCCAGAGTTGCGTTCCTCGCCGTTTTCGAGGAGAGCGGCGATGACAAGCGCATCTTCTCCCGGGCCGCCGACACGGCCAGCCCGCCGGCGCCGGAGGAGATCGAGCGCCTGTTCACGCTCGCGCCGGCGGACCCCGCTTCGGACCCGGTGGCGGCCAGGGCGACAGCCGCAGCCGCGAACCGCTCGACGTGCTCTCAGCCGCTGAACGCGGCGGGGCGGACGGTCGGCGTGGTCGGTGTTGCGAGTCAGACCGGCTACACGGCCGCGCAGCAGCGCGCGTTCGCGGTCTTCGCCCACCAGGTCGCCGCCACCATCGCCGTGGCCCAGCTGCAGGAGCGGCGCCAGGAGATGGTCGACACCCTCGTCAACCTGCGCGCGGATCTCGACCGGAGCGAAAAGCAGAGACTGGTCCACCAGGAGCGGGCGCGGAGCGCCGAGCGGCTCGAGCACGCGCATGAAGCCGCGGTCGACGCCTTGCTCGCGGTCTCCCGCCACACCCGGAGCGGTCACGGCCTGACCGACTTCTACCGCCGCCTGACCCGCAGCATCGCCGAGCTCGTCGGCGCCAACAAGGTGCTCTTCTGGAAGCTGGACGAGGAGGGTCTCCTTGCGCCGATCCGGGGCGCTCACGGAATTGAAGACGAGTTCTTCGCCCGCCTCCACCCGGCGCCCTGCGCGCCGGACCGCGACGACTTCGCGAGCAGGGTGGTCTACCACGACCGTATGTTCCGGGCGAGGCGCGGCGACGAGTCGCGTGACTTCCAGTACGTGCTCGACCTGCTCGGGGTCGACGATGCCATAGCTGTCCCGTGGCGCGCCGGAGACGAGCGCCTTGGACTGGTCGCCGCGTATGACTCGCGGCGCGCCGAGGGGTTTTCGCGAGAGGACGCATGGGTGCTGCAAATAGCCGGCCTCGCCGCCGGGCTTGTCTGGCAGCTCAAGTACGCGGAGACCGACCTCAAGAAGACGGTCGAGCGGCTGCAGAAGGTGGACGCCGCGCGGCAGGTTCTGCTGCAGAACGTTTCCACCGCCGTGGACAAGGCGCGGAAGCGCTTCGCCGGCGACCTCCACGACGACGCGTTGCAGAAGCTCACCGCGGCCGAGATCCAGCTCCAGCGCATGCAGGAGACAAACGGCAACCCGGCGGCTCTCCTCAACGACGCCCAGCTGCTCCTGGCCCAGACCGAAGAGGCCCTCCGGCGGTTGCTCTTCGAGGTCCGTCCGCCGGCGCTGGAGGTCCCCGGCGGATTCCTGGAGACGATCGGCGAGCGCATGCGGATGCTGAAGTCGCTGACCGCGGCCGAGGTCGAGACCGACATCGACCTTCCGGACGAGCTGTCCTACGAGTTCCGGTCGATGCTCTTCCGCCAGCTCACGGAGGCGATCGCGAACGTCGAGAAGCACGCCTCTGCGACCCGCGTGCGGGTGTTGCTGCGTGTGGAAGAAGGCGGCATGTACGGCCTGGTCGAGGACGACGGCCGCGGCTTCGTAGTCGCGGAACGGGACCACCTGCCGGGGCACCTCGGGCTGCTGGCCCTCAACGAACGAGCCCTTCTCGCCGGTGGTTGGAACAAGATCAGAAGCGAACCGGGGCTGGGCACCACTGTCGAGTTCTGGCTGCCGCTCTCGGAGAATAAGGTTTAGATGGTGAACACGGAGGCGATCCGCGTCCTCATCGTCGAAGACCACCAGGTCGTGGCGGAGGGCCTTGCCGCGCTCATCAACGATCAGAAGGACATGACCGTGGTCGGGAACGCCGGGTCGGTCGCCGAGTCGGTCGCCAAGGCGGTGGAGCTGAAACCCGACCTCGTCCTGGTCGACTTCCGGCTGACGGACGGAACGGGCGCTGACGCCGCCAGCGCGATCCGGCAGATGCGCCCCGACACCAAGCTCATCTTCCTGACCCGCGAGGACAGCGACGCCGCGCGGATCGCCGCCCTCGAAGCGGGCGCGAGCGCTTTCATCCACAAGTCGCGGGCGGCGCAGGAGGTTGTGGACGCGATCCGCACGGTGGCCGAAGGCGGCACCCTCTTCACGCCCCGCTCGATCGCGCAGCTGCTGAGCACGCGGCGCGAGGTGGAGGCACAGCTCGAACGGCTGACCCCGCGCGAGAAGGAGGTGCTGCGGCTGATGGCGGAAGGCATCTCGAGCCGCGACATCGCTAGCCGGCTCGGTATCAGCTACACCACCGTGCGCACGCACATCCGCAGCCTCGGGAGCAAGCTGGGCGTGCACTCCAAGCTGGAGGCGATCGTCAAGGCGCGAGAGCTCGCCCTGGTCGAGTAGCTAGGAAGGTTTAAGCCCCGGACACGCGCCGGCGGCCGCCGGCGCGGCCGAAGATCTTGATCGCCGGCTGATCCTCTTGCTGCCATCGGCGCACGGTCTTGCGCCGCCGCTTGTCCTCGTAGAGGTCGGTGTCCGCCGCCTGGTAGGCGGTCTGCCAGTCCTGGCCCGCGCTCCAGGCAGCGATGCCGACGCTGACATCGACGTGCTCAGGCGAGCGCATGCTCAGGGCGCCGTGCTCGACCGCTCGGCGCAAGCGGGTCGCCACGTCGCCTGCGCGCTCGAGGTCGGTCTCGGGCATGGCGACCGCGAACTCGTCTCCGCCCACACGAGCGCACACGTCCGAGGCGCGCACCACGCGCATCAGCTGCTGCGCGACCAGGCGGAGCGCGCCGTCGCCGGCGCTGTGGCCCATGCGGTCGTTGATGCGTTTCAGGTTGTCGAGGTCGATCATCATCAGCGACAGCCGCCGCTTGTGCCGCTCCGCAAGCGCGACCTCGCGCTCCATCACCCGCTCGAACTCGCGCCGGTTGGCGAGCCCAGTCAGATGGTCGGTGCGCGCTTCGCTCGCGAACTGGCGCGCGCGGTCGATGGCGATCGCCACCTGGTCGGCGACCGCGGCCAGGAAGAGCAGGTCGGAGGTGTTGAAGACCCGGTCGGCAATCGTGCCGACCGTCATCATGCCGACGCTCCGGCCCTTGACCCGGAGCTGCACTCGCAGCGCGTTCCACTCCGGGCTGGCAACTCGATCGACCTGGGACTCGGAGCGGCCACCCATGGCTGTCGCCGCGGCCTTGGCGTGCGGCCCGGTCTGGCGCGCAAAGCCATCGACCTGGTCCGGGTCGAGGCCCACGGTGTGCGCGACCTTGTACGTGGATCGCTCGCGCAGCCACATGGCGCCGGTGCTCAGGCGCAGCGCCGCGAGGGACTCCACGAGCGCCACCTCGGCGGTTTCCATGAGGTCGAGCGAGCGACCCATGGCCGAGACGATGGCGGCGAGACCGTACATCTCGCTCTCCCGTGCGCGGTGCTCCTCGTCGATGTAGTCGAGGTAGCCGCGCGCGAGCGCGGTGGTGAGGCGCTCCGTGATGTCCTCGAGCCGGCTCTGCGCCAGGGCGATGATCTCCTCGTAATGCGGCTTTCCCTGGATGGGGCGCGAGATGAGCTCCATGGTTGCGCGCCGATAGACCGCGAGGACGTCGATCAAAGACTCGAGAGGCAGTCCCTGCGCGGCGCGCAGCCGGCCGTAGTCGCGCGAGCGCTGCTCGAATTCGGCCCAAGGAAGGTCGACGTCGGTGCGCAGCGACGCGAGGAGCATCTCGATGAAACCTGCCGACGTGGTGACCAGGTCTTCGCCCGTCTGCTCGCTGAGCGCCACCATCTCCGGCGAGCGGGCGCGCACGACCTCCAGCGCCTTTTTTCCACTCTCGAGGGAATCGACGCCGAGGCCGCTGGCCAGCGTGGCGAGCACGTCGACCGCGTGACTACCACCCGACTCTGCCCCGGGATTCATCTGCCTTAGAAACGCGCGGGGGGCACTTACACCCGCTACTGCAAGTGAGTTAGGCAAAATCCGCCCATCGGTACGGCGACCGTGGGCAGCCTCGTGGGCGAGAGTAAGGGCCAGGCGAGAGAAGTACTCGCTTGAACTCACTGGGGGGTGAAGGAACCAATATGGCAGAGCCGATCTCTGCATCGACCGCCGGCGAGGTTCGCGAGCCCGCGAGCACCTACCAGGCCGGCAACGAGGCGGACTTCGAGCGACTCTATCAAACGTCGTACGGAAAGATCCTGGGCACGCTGACGGCGATGCTCGGGGACCGGGCCGCCGCCGAGGACTGCGCCCAGGACGCGTTCGAGCGCGCTTACAAGAAGTGGGACACATGGCAGCCGATCGCGCCGGCCGAAGCCTGGGTCCATCGCATCGCGATCAATGCGGCCGTCTCGTACCAGCGCAAGATGCGCTTGCGCGAGGTGGGCGAGGTCATCCGCCGCCTCGGCCGGCCGGGACTCGCTCCCGACCCGCAAGAGGTCGTCGAGCACCGCGACCTCGCGACCGCGCTCGCCAAGCTTCCGCCGAAGCAGGCGGCGGCGATCGTGCTCCGCCACTACCACGGTTACACCAACCGCGCGATCGCGCAGGCTCTGGGCATCCCCGAGCGCACGGTCGCCTCGCGGCTCGCGGTGGCGAAGGAGCGGCTGCGCGTCATGCTCAAGCATTCGTATGGCCCGCAGGCCACGCTCGACGAGCAGCCGGAGCGGGGGTTCGCGGTCGCCGACTGACAGACCTGAAGGAAACATGAAGGCCTGGCCACGCGGCCAGGCCTCTTCTTTTTCAGACGGTCTCGGGGCGACCCGCTTGCTGCCCGCGGAGCCCGCCGACAAAGCGAACAACCCTCCGCCGCACGCTGCTCCATCGCGAGTCGCGCGCGGGATCCCGCCGCCGCTCGTAGCGCGGCGCCTCAGCGTCGGCGCAGAGCTGGCATCCGCAACCGCGGCCGGTATCCGGGAGACGCCGCCCGGCCTTGTCGAAACGTGCCTGCATGGTTTTCTAGCAGTGCGTGCCCGGCATGTAGTACGCGACCCCGCCGCGACACTTGGCCGTGACCAGGCCCGGGGGCTGGCTGTACCACTCGTTGCCGATGCCCATCGCGTCCAGGGCCTGCTGCATGAAGTTGTGCCACATCGGCACGGCGATGTAGTAGCATCTTCATCCGCCAGTCGGCGTTGCCGCCCCAGACCGCCACCACCAGGTGCGGTGTGTAGCCGACCGTCCAGGCGTCCGCGAACGAGTCCGACGTCCCCGTCTTGACGGCGACGGTGCGGCCGCGGAGCGTCAGCAGGGAGCCGCGGCCGAAGATCATGGCGCGGTTGTTGTCGTTGGACATGATCGACTGCATGATGAAAGCAACCCGGGCGTCGAGCACGCGCTTGCCGGGGTCGAGACCGTGCATGTAGACCAGCTGGTCGCCGCGCGTCACCAGGTTGATGGCGTACGGCTGACGCAGCAGGCCTTGGGTCGCGAGCACCGACGCCCCGGTGGCCATCTGCAACGGCGTCTCGCCGTAGCCGCCCAGCGTCAGTGACGGGCCGTAAATGTTGAGCGGATCGTCGTTGGTGTAGATCGGGTAACCGTTGGCGTCGACGCCGTGCGGCACGTACGGCGGAGCGCCCATGTTCCGCGCCATCGTGACGACGGCGGACACGCCGATGCCGAGCTCCACCTTGACCGCGGGGATGTTGAGAGAGTTGCCCATGCAAGCCTGGAGCTGGCACGTGCCGTGGTAGCGGCCGTCGTAGTTCCTGGGCGTGTAGACCTCGGTCGATCCAGGCTCGCGATAGCTGAACCGAGAGTCGACGATCGGCGTCGTCATCGTGTACTTGCCGCTCGCGATGGCCGCCGTGTACGTGAAGATCTTCATCGACGACCCCGGGTTGCGCGGCGGCCATACCGCCAGGTTGTACTGGCCTCCATACGCGTTCGGGTTCGCGGATCCGACCATTGCGATGATCGCTCCAGAGGTCGGGTCGAGCGCCACCAACGCCCCCTGCGTGATGTTGCGGTAGCGCAGCCGGTTGATGTTTTGGGTCACCGCCTGCTGGCCGATGTTCTGGATCTGCGGATTCAGGGTCGTCACCACCCGCAGGCCGCCCGTGTACGTCTGATCCCTTCCGAACTGCTTGATGAGCAGGCCGGTCACGTAGCTGACGAAGGCAGGCGCCGCCACCGAGTTGCTCGGATAGAACATGTGCACCGGCGGTGAGAGGTCCTCGGCGAAAGCCTTCGCCGCGTCGGCCGCGGTGATGTCGCCGTCGCGGATCATCGCGTCGAGCACGGTCTTCTGCCGGTTCTTGGCCGACGTCCAGTCGACGAGCGGGTTGTAGAGCGTGGGTCCGCGAATGACGCCCGCGAGCATCGAGGCCTCCGCCAGGTCGAGGTCCTTCGTCTGCTTGTGGAAGTAGATGTTGGACGCCGCGGCGGTGCCCCAGGCCGTGTTGGCGAAGAAGACGCTGTTCAGGTACCACTCGAGGATCTGGGCCTTGGTGTACTTGCGCTCGATCTCGAACGCGAGCAACGCCTCGCGCACCTTGCGGTCCAGGGTCGCATCGTTGCCGACAAGGCGCAGCTTCACCAGCTGCTGCGTGATCGTCGACGCCCCTTCGACCGGCCGGTGCGACTTGATGTCGACGGTCGCCGCGCGGACGATGCCCTGCGGGTCGATCCCGGGCTCGTCGTAGAAGTTGCGGTCCTCGATCGCGATCACCGCCTCGGGCAGGAGCGTGCCCATGTTCGACAGCGGCTCGTAGTAGGACTGGTACCCGGGCGGGTGGAGGTCGGCGAGCAGCGTCTGGTTGTCAGACGCATAGATCAAGGTGTCCTCGGGAATCGCGGACGTGACCATGTTCGGGTCGGGCAGCTGGTCGGCAAAGGCGACGTAGCCGGGCGACGTGATGACCAGGCTGGGCAGGGCGATGACCACGAGCGCGCAGAGGCGCACGACCCAGCTCGCGGGCCGGGAGACCCTGCCCTTGGTCAGGAACTGCGGCGCGCTCGAGCGCCGCCGCATGCCGTTCGGTCTACGAGGCCAGACTATCTGGTCGCTGCGATTCAGTGGCATCTTCCTCCCCCCTCGACGGTGCGGGCGGTCCGGCGCTGAGAGGGCCGTACCACCCGATCGATTGCGCGCTCAAAAGCGCCTGGATGTCCACAACCTGACCCGGGCGCAAGACTTCCTGGCGCGGGCCGCGCTTGGCGGCGCGCGCAGACCGGACCGCGCTCGTCGCCTTCTCGGCCACCCCGTTGACGGCCGGCTCTCCGGCCGCCGCGTACCACGACCGCGCTGCAAACTGCAGGTGGGCGGTGGCGTCGCGCACGGATTCGAGACGCGCGCGGGAGCCGGCGCGCCCGCCCTGGGCGACGCGAGCGAGCCGGCGCAGCTCGCGTGGCAGCATCACGTTGCGAAGCCAGGCCGACAGGTTGAGCGTGCGCGAGAGCATCGCCACGCCGAGCACGGCGCTGGCGCCGGCGAGCTTGCGATTGACGTCGGAAAGGGGGTCGGCGAGCACAGGCTGTGGCATCGGCGCCGCAGGCGGATGCACCGGCAGCTCCATCCATTCCCGGAGGCGCACACGCGGCTGCCACGCGGCGGCGTTGCGCAGCGAGTGGAGAAGCATCAAGGCGAGCACGTCGGCGCCCGCCGTGATCACGAGCCAGCTCGCGACCGCAAACCGGTGGTCGGAGATCCAGATCCCGATGCCGCCGAGCATCAGGCCGACGATCGTGTTCAGCACCTGGTCGGTGGCCCACAGCGCGGAGAAGCTGAGGTTGCGCGCGTTGGGGTCGGTAACGCTCATCACGCCGAGGACGCAGGCGGTGATGAGGGCGAGCCACAGCGCCACCTCGACCGCGGTGGGGATCGCCTTGCGGACAGGTGGCACAAAGGTGGCCGCCACCATGCCAGTGAAGAGGGCGATCGAGAACTGGAGCAGCAGCGGTACTTCCACGCCATGAGAACGCGGTCCCGTGCACGAGTATTGGCGGGCCCGGGGCCCTCCCATTTATGGATTTGTAAAGCCGAGTTGTTCAGATTCCTCCGGCAGCGCGTTGTCTGGGTAGCGCGGACGCTGACCCGCTCGGCGTCCACGCCTCTTCTTTGGGGTTATGGCTGTTCTTTTGATCATCCTTGGGGCGACGATCGGGCTGGCGTTGAGGGCCGGGCTCCACGGACGCCGGTGGAACATCGCCGAGTCGGACACACAGGAGGGCTCAGGCGACGACTGGATGATCGACACGTGCGCGAGGACGTTCATCCTCGTCCTCCTCTCGTTGCTCGGCCTGCTCGCGCTCGGGATCATGTACGGCAACGTGCTCGGAGCCGTGCCCGCGAGCACGTAGCGACGACCATTTCGACGTTGTAGCGAATAGAGGCAGCCCACCTGCCCCGGGCTGCTTCGCCTTCTTCCAGGGCTTCTTTTGGTCGATTTGGCTGTAAAACGGCCTTTCCCGACCCGATTTCAGCCCAATTGACAACGCTTGAACCTAATTAACCCTGGCGCCGTGGGTGCACCGGCATGGCGCCAGTAGCTTCGCCCCCGTCATATTGCGCCGCCCTGAACGGGCGCGCGCCGAACGGGGGTACCAGTGCACTTACTACGTCAGCTCGTTTCCAGCATTCGGTCGCGGCCGAAGGCGCATCTCGCGGTCGCCTTCATCGCGGTCTCCAACCACCTGAGCGTCGTCGCGCTCGCGGCCACCCCCGGCGTCCTGGGCATGTCGCCCGCCCGGGCGGTCTGCGGCCCCGACGCATCCTGCTCCGCCCAGGGTGAGACGGTCCGGAACCCCAACGTCAGCCTGCCGGCGGGCGCCCAGCAATGCGAGGACTCGGGCCCGGCCGCCGCGTGCAGCCACGAGGCCTATCCGTCCAACACGGCGGCGGGCATCCCGTCCTCTCCGGCCGGCCAGGGCCTGTGCGCGCCGGCTGACGGCAAGCTGCTGCCCTCGACCTCCGCTTCATGCAGCGACACCGCCCTACCCGAGGTGGCACCCGCGCGCAGCGGTGCCTCGCAGCAGGCGCCCGTGGTTGCGCCCAGCGTCCCCGTGGCTTCTCTCGGCGCGCCCCTCCCCACCCGACTGACCCTGACGGCCAGCGCTGAAACGATGGCGACGACCAGGCCGGTGGTGCTCACGGCGACCGCAAGCGCGACGGTGACTGGAAGCGACCTTGCGATCGAGATCTTCGACCAGACCACGGGCGTGCTGATCGCCGCCTGCGGTCAGGGCAGCCAGTGCTCGATCGCCTACGCCGCCAAGTCGGGCACCCACGAGTTCGCGGCGTTCGTCACGCCTCCGGCCACGACCATGCCCAACAGCTCGACCGCGCTCCCGTCCAACCATGTGAACGTCGGCTGGCTAGCGAGTGGCATCAAAACAGTCTGTCACCGTCACGGTGACCTCCTCGATTGACGTCAGGCAGTCCGGTCGTTGGCTCGAGATCTACGACCTCACCGCCGGGTCACGCGTCACCTACTGCAGCCGCGGCACCGTGTGCACGACGTCCTTCAAGCAGACGAGCGGCGGCGTGCACGAGCTCGTCGGCTACGTCAACGGCCAGCCCGAAGCCGTCAGCGACCCTGCCTACGTCACCTGGCTCTCGGTGAGCCTGACAGCGCGGTCGATCGGGCCGAAGACCGGGGGCACCGTGTACCTGAGGGCGACGACCAACGCCGACCTGGCGAGCACGCCATGGGTGATCGGCGTCTACGACCAGCAGGGGCGCCTCGTCGACCACGCCTGCAAGACCGGGACGACGTGCACTGTGCAGGCGTGGGTGAGCGGGGGCACTACGCCCGCCTACACGGCCTTCGTCGGCGCCCTTCCGCCGCCGGTGAAGTCGACCATCATCGGCAAGGTCGTCAGTTCCGTGACCTCGCCCGCAAGTCCGGCCCTCGTCGACGTCCAGGCGAAGTCGGCGGTGGTCGAGCCGACGCATCTTCTGTGGGGCGTCGACTCCTGCAAGGCCTTCACGGGCGATCCCACCGGCGAGCTCTACCCGGCGGTGGTGCGGCATCTCGGCACGCCGGACTTCTGGGGCCGCTACCTCACCGACACCGTGTGCCCCGGCATCAGCCCGGCCGAGATCGCGCTCGCGGCCAGCCACCACATGGGCCTCCTCCCGATCTACAACGAGTACATCTGCGGCAACGTCTCCTCGTACGCGACCGGCCACCAGTACGCGGTCGAGGCCGTCGCCGCCGCGCAGCGGCTCGGCATCCCGAAAGGCCGCGTGCTCGCGATCGACATCGAGCCGCCCGGTGACGCGTGCCCCGGCGCGGCGTACGTCGATTCCGGTTTCATCGACGGCTGGTACGAGGGCGTGCACGACGCCGGCTACATCCCCGTCTACTACGGCAACGGCACCGCTGGATCGGAGTTCGCCCGCGCGTGGTGCGCGGCGGTGAGCGCCGTGCCTTCGATCGGCACCGGTTCCGACCTCTGGTCGTTCCAGCCGTCCCTGAGCGGTGGTTTTGCCAAGTCCTCGGCTCCGAACTACTCGCCCTACGACACCGGCTGCCCGGGCAACATCGAGGCCTGGCAGTACGTGCTCAGCGCCGGCAGCAGCGTCGACGTCGACCAGGACGAAGCCCTGTCCAGCCTTCCGCTCTGGTACCCGTCCTAGCATCGGCTCCCCCAAAGCAGCGCCCGGGTGGCCAAAACCGCCCGGGCGTTTTTCTTGTGGCCCGATTCATTGGTCTTAACCAGGGCCGAGGGGAGATAGAAAGCAATGGAGCGCAAGGAGTCCAACATCGAACGCGACCCCGAGACGGGTCGCGAGTACGAGCACCGACGCCTCACGCGAGACGAGTCGACCGACCCGGTCGAGGCGACTTCCTCGTCGGAGATCGTCAGCAGGTCCAGCCCCGGCCGCCGGGCGATGGAGCTCGTCTACCTCGCCTTCGGCGTCATCTGCGGTCTGCTGTTGATTCGCCTGGTGCTGAAGCTGCTCGGCGCCAACACCAGCGCAGCCTTCACGCAGTGGATCTACAACGTCACCGACTTCTTCCTCGCGCCGTTTCACAACCTTCTACCGACGATCGGCAACAACCAGTCCGTGCTGGAGATGTCGGTCGTGATCGCGATCCTCGTCTACGCGTTGATCGGGTGGGTGATGGCGCGGCTGATCGCGATCATCTTCTTCCGCAACGTCACGGTCTCACAGCGGTCGGACAGGCTGCGCCCGCGAGGGGATTAACCGCTTGAGCCCCTGCGCGCAAGCGCGATAAGGACGGCTCGCAAGCTCGCTTCGCCATCTGATTGCTCCCCAGCCCTCTCCCCGATGGGAGAGGGTGCCTTTCAGACCCTGGGCGGCTGCTAGCCGGCCCGCAGGCCCGGTGCCGCGACCAGGTCGCGGATGTCCTGCACCTGGCGCGTGATCCAGCGCGCGATGTCGTTGGTCCGCACGACCTCGCGCGCACCCTCGTTGCGGCGCCGCTTCTCGTCCAGGCCCATCACGATCGCCTGGTGCATGGCGTTCGCGGTCGCCTCGATGTCGAACGGGTTCACGGAGAGCACGTGGTGATGCAGCTCCTCGTGCGCCCCGACGTTCTCGGACAGCACGATCACGCCGTCGGCGCGGTTGACAAGCGCTCCTTCCTTGGCGACGAGGTTAAGGCCGTCGTAGACCGAGTTGACGAGCAGGGCATCGAAGTTGCGCATGGCGGCCATCGCCTTGCGCAGGCTCTCGCCGAGCTCGAGCCTGATCGGCTGCCAGCCCTGCGCGCCGAACTGGGCGTTGATGCGCTGGACGACCTGCCGGACCTTGCGCACGTAGTTGCGATAGGCGGCGACGTCCTGTCGCGACGGCTGGAGGAAGGCCCAGAACTGGACCCGGCCCTTCAGCTCCGGGTGATGGGCGAGCAGTTTCTCGTAGGCGAGGAAGCCGCGAACGATGTTCTTCGATGGGTCCGTGCGGTCGATGCGCACGATAAGGTGCTCGGGCCGCCAGTCACGGAGCTTGCGCTCTTCGACCATCACGCCATGCGAGTAGGCGAGCCTGGTCGTGCTCGCCACGTCGATCGAGATCGGGTAGTTGCGCGCGTAGACCACCCGGCCATCTATCAACACCGCCCGCTCGCGCTCATCGACGGCCAGGCCCGCGTTCTCCTCGCACGTCATCAGGAAGTTGCGGACGTCGAGGCTGGTCTGAAAGCCGACGATGTCGCAGCCCAGCAGGCCGAACAGGATCGAGTCGCGCATCTCCCGCGGCAGCACTTTCCAGTACTGCGGGGTCGGCCAGGGAATGTGGACGAAGTGCTGGATGATCGCTCCGTGCAGCTGCTCGCGCACGAGCTT
>VBJE01000241.1 GCA_005879675.1 Chloroflexota bacterium | reverse complement strand
CCAACGGCGGCACGTTCGACTGGGCGAACTCCGGCCCGCCGGGGGCTGCCTGCGCCAACGGCGGGGTCAACGTCACCGGCACAGGCGGCCTGTTCAACTGTGGAGTTCCTGGAGCCGGGTCGAATCCGCCGACCGCGCCCACCCGAACTCCGGCGGCCGCGGCTGACGCGAGCATCATCTCGGCGGTCTTCATTGTCGATCCGATCTCGGGTGACAACCCGCCGTGCGGGCCGGACGATCCGACCACTCTCGGCGGCGGCCAGAAAAACGGGGACGCGATCACGAGCTACACCTTCGACCACAGCACGGTGCCGGCGAAGACCGAGCTGAGCAACGTCTACGCCGTCACGCACACAAGGTCGGACAACAGCCATCCCGAGATCTACTTCGGCGCCGAGAAGCTCACGCAGAACGGGGACACACACATGGACTTCGAGTTCCTGCAGAGCGGTGTCGCCCTGACCGCGGGCTGCAGCGGCAGCTTCACGGGAAACAGGACGGAGGGCGACCTCCTGGTCTCGGTCGACTTCGCCAATGGCGGCGCGGTCCCCGCGGCATCGGTCCATCAATGGCACTGTGCGGTCGAACCAGGGCCGCAGCCGCCTGACGGCACGGTCTGTAATCCGTCTGGCGGGCCTGAGCACTACCAGCTGATATCACTGGCGCCGTCTGCGGCCGTGACCGTCAACGCCGCCAACATCCCATGCGGCGGTTGGGTTTGCCGCGACCAGGACGCCGCGCCGAGTACGACCGTGGTCTCCGCGAACAACTTCATGGAGGGCGGCGTGGACCTCCTCGGCATCCCGTTCGCCGGCTGCTTCAACTCGTTCCTGCCGCATACCCGAACGTCTGGCGCGTTCACTGCGACGCTGAAGGACTTCGCCGGCCCGGTCGCCCTCAAGTCGTGCCGCGACCCGGCCACGTCGAGCAACAGCGCGCCCGGTGGAAATGTCTCCCCTGGTGCGTCGGTCAGGGACTCGGTCAACGTCGCCAACGGCGGCGCCGGCCTCCCGCCGACCGGCAGCGTCACCTTCTCTCTCTGCAGTCCGGCGCAGGTGACCGGCTCGGGCTGCGCCGGCGGCACACAGGTTGGGGCGGCGAAGGTGCTCGTCGGAGGAGGGGCGACGTCAGACCCCACGTCGTCTACCAACACCGCCGGCAAGTACTGCTGGCGCACCGTGTACTCCCCGGATGTCGCCAGCCAGGGCATCTACGCGCCCGCGACGCACACCAACGCGACGACGGAATGCTTCTCCGTCCTCGTCGTGGCGTCGCTCCCGAACACCGGTGTTCCGGACATGCCCACCGACGGTGTCCTGCCGCTGATGGGCCTGGCGCTGCTCCCTGGGTTGATCTTCGCCCTCGCGTGGCGGCGCAGCCGCTCGATCACCGTGCTGGTGATCGCCGGCCTGGTCGCCGGCGCCGGACCATCGCCGTCTCAGCCCTCTGCCGCTGGAGCTGCCAGCACGACGGCGCAGCATCACGCCGCGGCGGCACCGTCGCCGTCACCCTCGCCGCCGCAGGTCGGGTCCGCGAGGGCGAGAGAGGGCGGATGGCGGCTCGTCATCCCTCGCATCGGCGTCGACGCGCTGATCCAGCCGGTCGGCAAGGACCGGGACGGCGCGATGGCCTCACCGAGCAGCCTCGATGCCGTCGGCTGGTTCAACCGTGGACCCGCTCCGGGCCAGTCCGGGGACGCGGTGATCGACGGGCATTACGGTCTGCCGCAAGAGCCGGCGGTGTTTCGCAAGCTTCGGCTGCTGCGCCCGGGCGACGAGGTACAGGTCGTCTGGCCTGACGGCCGGACCGTCGACTTCGAGGTGACCAGATCCGAGATCGTGCCCGCGAGCTCACATCCGCCGGATGTCTTCTCCCGCTCTGGACCTTCTCGCCTCTCCCTGATCACCTGCTTCGGCGCCTGGGACGAGAGCCGCGCGACGTATAGCGACCGCCTGATCGTCACTGCAATGATGTCCTAGCTCATGGATCTCGGACTGTCCGGCAAGGTCGTGATCGTCACGGGTGGCGCCTCCAACCTCGGCCGCGCCATCACGCTGGGTTTCGCCCACGAAGGCGCCCGCGTCGTGATCGCCGACATCGACGACGCCCAATCGAAGAAGGTCGAGAAGGAGGCCCCCTCGGGCACCATCACCGCCCGCCACACCGACGTCACCGACTGGAAGTCCGTCACCTCCATGGTCGAGTACGTGAAGAGCGCGATGGGCGACATCGACATCCTCGTCAACTGCGCCGGATGGACCATCGACCGCCTCTTCCTCGAGAAGCCTCGCAGCGAGTGGGAGCGCGAGATCGCGATCGACCTGTGGGGCTTCATCAACAGCGTGCGCGCGGTCCTCGACACAATGGTCGAGCGCCGCTACGGCCGCATCGTCTCCATCGGCAGCGACGCCGGCCGCATGGGCGAGTGGCGCGAGGCGGTGTACAGCGGCACCAAGGCGAGCGTGATCGCCATGTCCAAGGCGATCGCCCGCGAGGTGGGCAAGTACGGCATCACCCTCAACGTCGTCTGCCCCGGGCTCATCCCGGGGAGCCCCCAGACCACAGGCACCGAGTCCATGTGGTCCGGCGACCAGGCCACCAAGTTCACGCCCGACGTCCTCGAAAAAGCCGCGAAGGCCTACCCTCTTCGTCGCGTCGGCACGCCCGAGGACGTCGTCCCGGCCGTGCTGCTGCTCGCCTCTGACCGCGCCTCGTACATCACGGGGCAGACCCTCTCGGTCAGCGGCGGCTACACGATGATCTGACCGAGGATCCCGTCCCGGATCCGCCGCCAGCGCTCGACCCTGCCCCGTCCCGCGAGCGGAAAGATCAACGTGTCGAGGCCGGTGGAAAGCAGCTCGCGCAGCCGCGCGGCGCACTCGTCTTCAGATCCCACCACCGCCAGCGCGCGCACCAGGTCATCCGAAACCGCTGAGCTGTGCTCCGCATGCGTCGACAGGTGCTCGCCGTAGTCGTACGCCTCGGCGCTGAGCGCGAGCTCCTGGCGAAAGGGCGCCAGGCTCTCAGGCAGCTCCTTGTGGTGCGTCAGCAGCCGCGCCTCAAGAGCGCACGTCCTCGACGTCGGTCGAAGTCGGCGCGATGAACGCCAGGTCGAAGTCCGCGCGCGAGCGGCGGGCCGCGTGCAGCCCTGACTCGATCCACCCGACCTGCCGCCGCACCATGTCGGGCTGCGCCGGCCCCATGACGATCGCGCCGTCGGCCACGCGGCCCGCGAGGGCGCACATCCGCTCCTGGCTGACGGCGAGGTAGATCGGAACACTCGACTCGAGGTGCGAGCGAAAGAACCCGATCGCGTCGGCGACCTCCGCCACCTTCTGCGGCTTGAGGCCGATGCCGTACAGGGCCGAGTCGCCCGCGCCGAGGCCGAGGACCGCGCGCCCATGCGAGATCTCATGCACGGCGGCGATCGCGTTCGCTGTCACCGTCGGGTGTCGCGTGACCGCGTTGGTCACGCCGGTGCCGAGGCCGATGCGCGTGGTGTTGAGCGCGGCGACGACCAGCCCCGCGTACACGTCCTTCATCGCCAGCTGCGAATCGATCACCCAGACGCGGCGGACGCCCTCAGCCTCCAGCCCGGCGACGAACGCCGCCCAGCTGTCGAACGACTGACGAGGGCTGATGCCCGCGCTGACGTCGAAGGAGGTCATCCGCTCACCTTCTTCTGCCGGCGCCGCAGCGCCTCCTGGCGCTCCGGACTCGCGGCCGCCTCGGCGCGCAGAGCCTGCGCCCGTTCGAGGTCCTCGCCGGCCACCCCGCGCGCGGCGAGCAGGTTGAGACTCGCCTTCGTGCCGCGGACAGCCGCCCGCGGTGCGGAAGCAAGCCTGGCCGCGACTTTTTCGATGCGCGCATCGACGTCCGTCGCGGGTACGAGCTCGGTCACCAATCCCCACGCGTGGGCGCGCTCGCCGTCCAGCTCCGGCATGGCAAGCAGCAGGTCGGCGGTCCGCGCCAGCCCGCACGTCTGGACCAGCCGGGCCACGAACTGATAGCGGTAAACGACTCCGAGCCCGACCGCCGGCACCGACATCCGGAGGTCCGGGGAGGCGATGCGCAGGTCGCAGTTCATCGCCAGCTCGACCCCGGCACCGTGGCAGTGGCCGCGCATGCGCGCGATCACGGGCGCCGGGCACTCGCGCAGAGCATTTGCCGCCTCGCCGATGACGCCGTCGGCGTCAAGATCCGAAGCCGTACCCATCAGGCGGGA
>VBJE01000240.1:3266-5208 GCA_005879675.1 Chloroflexota bacterium | reverse complement strand
CTCGAGGATGAACCAGCAGAGGCGCACCTCGTTTGGCAGGAGTCCCTGCTGCTTGCAAACCAGCAGGGAGATGATCGCCATCGGCTTCTTCTGCTTGCGAATATCGCCTGGGCCGAAGTCGAGCTTGACAGAACTAATGATGCCCGGCGCACCTACGCGTCCGCTCTCGACCTGGCGGAGCGCCTCGATAACACCGACATGGCCTTCCATCTACGGCACGCATTGAGAAATGTCGGAGCGTCTGAATCCGGAAGTCCAGGAAATGGCTGTTGAACCGCGGGCCTAGACTGGCGTCTGAAGTGGCGGACCTGCCCGCCGAGCTCGCGGCTCGGTTCGGTGAGTGGCACAAGCGCGCGATTGATTGCTTCGTTGGGGTGACTGAGGAGGCTGCCGTATGGCGGCCGGCCCGTGGGCCTCAATCGCTCCTTTGGCAACTCTGGCACATCGCCCGTTGGATGACCGGTTTGCCTGGACAATCGTGGACCCTGCGCCTGGTCTGCGCAGCGCCGTGCCGAAAGTCGAGATCTGGCTCCGAGACTCGGTTGCGCGGAGGTGGGGTTGGCCGGCCGATCTCAAACTTGGCGTGGCAGACGCCGCCGGCACGGGCCTGAGCTTCGACGAGAATGCTGCACTCCTTTTTCCGGGTATTCAACCGGTCATTGATTACGCTCGTCTCGCGTTCCAGCACGTCGAGCTTGCCGTCGCATCGTTCGATCCAAACTCCATGGGCGAGTTTCCTCGAAACGACACCGACACTTGGGCGACCAACGCTGTGATGTACCTGGAGCATCTGCCTGAGCACATCGCTGTTATGGAGGTCCTGCGTGCGTTGCAAGGAATACCTCCGCTGCCCGATGGTTGAGAGGGCGATTGCGCCATTCGGGCACGGATGGTCGCATCCCAAGCCGTGGATAGAGCCATTCGTGCCCAGATGGCCACGCGGCCCGGCCGCCCCGGTTCGATCAGCATTGGGAGTCCGAGATGGTCACGATCGACGACGTCCGGGCCGTGGCCGGCCGGCTGCCTCGCAGCTACGAGGTCCTCGTCGGCGGGCGGGTCAAGTTTCGGGTGGGCCGGATCGTCTACCTGTCGTTCTCGCGCGACGAGTCCGTGATGGGCTTCGCCTTCCCCAAAGAAGAGCGGGAGTGGCTGATCGGCGGCTCCCCGCTCAAGTTCATGCATCCCAGCCGCTCCGACATGCGCTACCACTGGGTCCTCGCCAACCTCGGCGCGCTCGATCGCGAAGAGATGCGCGAGCTTGTCGAAGACGCCTGGCGAATGGTCGTGCCGAAGAGCGTGGCCGCCGGGTACGGGGGTCAGGCCGTCAGCGATGAAAGCTCCACCACGCAAAGGCGCCGAGCGCGACCCACAGGAAGACCGCGCCCAGCGTGATCTGCCAGGGACGAAGCTTCTCGAGGCCGCCAAAAAAGGTGCGCCACCATTGCTCGGGAAACTCGTTGGCGGTCCACCTCCTGCCGTCCCAGTACCACTTCCCGTCCTGACTGAAGACCCGATCGGCCTCCGGCCGTGACCGATGGACCGCCTCGACGAAGGCCGGATGGACGCCGACGAGCAGCAGCCAGGATTGGCCGGACGCCAGCCGGTGGACGGAGCCACGCGGCCGCTCGAGCGCCAACAGCACGACGGCCGCACCGCTGATCACCGCAGCCAGGATCGCGATGTCCCGGAGCTCGCGCGGGGAACTGGGCAGAACCAGCGACAGGAGAATGCAGGGCACCGCGACCGCGGCACCGGCGGTTTGGACCGCGAACATGGCGGTGAATTCGTTGAGCCAGCTCCGGGCGAGGGGTATTCGGACTCGCATGCCGCCGAACCGCGTCGACATGAAGTACTGACCTGGAGCTCCGAACACGAACGTCCAGGTCCCCGCAGCGGGGACTCCGCTCTTGACGCACACCGGCGGCACCCGATGCGCGGCGAA
>VBJE01000240.1:0-3138 GCA_005879675.1 Chloroflexota bacterium | reverse complement strand
CTCGTCGGCGTCGCCGACGGGACGCTCCTTCCGTTCATCCCTCTCTACCTGCTCCAGCGGGGGATGAGCGCGGTGGCGATCGGGGCGGTCCTGGCCGTATGCGCCTTCGCGGCGGTGGCAGGCGGTCTCGCCTGGGGGTATCTCGCCGACCGCCGGTTCAGCCCGGAGCGCCTGGTTGTGCTTGCGAGCGTCGCCGCGGCAGCCACCGCGTTGCTGATGCTCCCGTTTGGCGGCGGCACGGCGATCGCGGTCGTGATCGTGATGCTCACCATCGCGAGGTCGCCATTGACATTGCTCGACCCGATAGTGCTTCGGAAGCTCCGCGTCACGAGCCGCACCGACTACGCGCGCATCAGGTTGCGCATGAGCGCCGGCTGGGCGGCCTCGGTGATCGTCGCGGGCGCGACCTACCAGGCGCTTGGACTTCGCCTGATACCTCTCATCTATGCGCCGCTGTCGCTGCTGTTCGGCCTGTGGGTCTGGCGCAGGATCCACGCCGATGGCGAAACAGCGCGTGAGGAGCCCGCCGCACGCACCGCGGTCCGCGTGTCCAGGGTGCCGCTGGCGCTCGTCGGATTCCTGGGCAGCTGCTTCCTGCTGGGCGTCTCGCTCGCGGCCACCCAGAATTTCCTCACGCTACAGATCAGCGACCTTGGCGGTGGCGCACTGTTGGTGGGAGCGGCGGCGGCGTTCCAGGCCCTGACCGAGATCCCGACCATGGGCTACACCCACGTGCTCACCCGCCACCTGAGCCACCGTGTCCTTTTCGGGATCGGTTGCGGGATCTACCTGGTGATCTTCGTTGCCTGGGCCTTCGTGTCGAGCGCGCTCGTGGCCGCGCTGCTCAAGCTCGTGATCGGCGTCGCGTTCGCGCTGACCATTGTCGCCGGGGTGATGATCACCAACGAGCTGACGCCGTCACGCCTGCGAGCCACCGGCCAGGCCGTGCTCAAGGCGGTCCTCTTCGGCGTCGCGCCGATCGCCGGCGCCCTGGGCGGAGGCATCGTGTACGGGGCTCTCGGGCCCAGGGTGATGTTCCTCGCATCGACCGTGGTCGTCGCCGCCGCGGGGCTACTCGCGGTGATCGCCGTCCCGGCGCGGAAGCGCGATCCGGTCCAACAGCCGCCGATCGCCGCCATGGAGGCTGCGTCGCCGGTCATCCCGTGAGGGGAACCCCCCGCCGACGCCCAGCGTAGGGGAGGCGTGAGGTTTGCCCTCGCCTGGAAGGTTCTCGCTGCGTCAGTGCTGCTCGCGGTCGCGGCCACGGTCGGAGCGATCACTTACTTCAACCACGCCCGCCCAGCGTCTCTCGGCCTGGCTTCGTTCACGCCCCGCCCGACCGCCAGCGCCTCGCCGGATGACCCACTGAGCCTCGTGTGTCGCAGGCCCGCTGTGCCCGGCGCCTCGACGGGAGGCGGCGTGGAGGGCCTCTGGGTGATCCAGCCGGGTTCCGTCGCGGGCTACAGGGCCCGCGAGCAGTTTGCCGAGCTGACCTCGCCGCACGAGGCCGTCGCGCGCACCGACAGCGTGCGCGGGTGGGTTCTGATCGGTGAGTCCGGCGGCTCCCCGCGAATCGAGACGGGGTGCATCGTCGTCGACGTCCGCACGCTGCGCAGCGTGGACGAGATCCCGGGCTTCAACACCTCCGACCGCGACAGCGCCTCGCGCGACTTCCTGGGCGCGGGACAGCACCCGTACGTGGTGTTTCAGCCCTACCCGGTCGGGCTGCAGCTTAGCGCCGCGAACACCGGCGTCCAGCACGCAAAGCTTTCGGGCGACCTCGAGATTCGCGGCACCAAGAAGACCGAGCAGTTCACGCTCGACATCCTTGTCAGCGGCGCGCAGGTGGCCGCGGCGGGCAGCACCGTGGTCCCCGTCAACGAGTTTGGAATTGAGGTGCCGCAGGAGGCAGGAGGTTTCGTGCGCGTCGATCCCCGCATCACCCTGGAGGTGTCGCTCGTCCTCCTGAAGGCGTGAGCGCGGTCAGTGTGGTCCGCGCGACTCCGCGTCCTTCGAGCGCTTGAGCAGCTCTTCCGCGGCGACCTTGTCGCCGCGCAGCTCCGCGACCGTGGCCAGGTTCCGCAACGTCCACGGCGGGAGCTGGCGGTCGCCGAGCTCCTCGGCGATCCGGATTGCGGCGCGAAGGTCCTCCTCGGCCTCGTCGAGCCGGCCCAGGTTGCGCTTGGCGATGCCGCGCGCCGCCCGGGCGTCGGCTATCTCCCACCGCGCGCCCAGCTCGCTGAAGATGGCGACACCCCGGTCGAACCACGGCAGCGCCTCCTCCCCTCGACCCAGGTCGTCGAGCGCGCGCGCCTTCTGCACGGCGGTGTTGGCGACGCTGAAGCGGTCGCCTGACTCCTCGGCCAGCGCGCCGGCCTCGTCGATGAGCTGCAGCGCCGCTTCGCGGTCTTCCATCTCGGAGTGGTTGATCGACAGCGCGGTCAGAGCGCGCACGCGCGCCCAGTGGTCCCTCGGGTCCGCGCTCTCGAGCGCCCGCCGCCAGATCTTCTCCGCCTCGTCATACCGCTCCCTCGTCCATGGCACCCAGCCGGCGAACAGCAGGGAGCGGACTATCGCCCACGAATCGCCGAGCCTCTCGGCGGCGGCCAGCGACCGCTGCAGGAGCCGCTCCGCCTTGTCGACGTCGGCTTCGAAGTTGATCGCGATATCGCCCAGGAAGCGCAGCGCCAGCGCCAGAGCGAAAGCGTCTTCGTACTGCTCTCCCAGCTCGACGGCCCGGGTCAGCGCGAGGGTGGCCTCCGGGTACTCGCCGAGCCAGTAATGCGACTCGCCCTTGCCCGCAAGGATGCGCGCCTCTCGCGCCTGCCACCGCTCCTCCGGACCGGCCATCGCCAGCGCCCGCTCGTAGCGGTCGATCGCGGAGCGGCTCTCCATGCGCCGGCGCGCCCGGTCTGCCGCCTTCAGCAGGGCGTCGGCCGCCCGGTCGGGGACTGACCTGTCATTGGGGTCGAGGTCGATGGCGGCGAAGGCGGCGAGCTCGAGGTGGTCGGCGGCGAACGAGGGGTGGCCGGCATCGAGCAGGAAGCCCGCCACGAGCTGGTGCAGGCGCATTCGCTCCCGCTTCGGGAGGCTCGCATAGACGACGTCCTTCAGGGTGGAGTGGCGGAGCCGCCATCG
>VBJE01000005.1:2670-6604 GCA_005879675.1 Chloroflexota bacterium | reverse complement strand
CCCTCGAAGTTGCGGTTCGAGGTCGAGGCGCAGCGCTCGCCGGGGGCGAGGATGTCCGGGTTCATGCCCAGGCACATCGAGCAGCCGGCGTTGCGCCACTCGAAGCCCGCGGCTTTGAAAACCGCATCGAGCCCTTCTTCCTCGGCCGCCCGCTTCACCGAGGTCGAGCCGGGCACGACCATGGCGCGCACCTTCGGGTGCACGTGGCGGCCGTGGATCACGCTCGCGGCGGCTCGCAGGTCCTCGAGCCGCGCGTTGGTGCACGAGCCGATGAAGACGCGGTCGATGGCGATGTCGGCCAGGGCCACGCCCGGCTTCAGGTCCATGTAGCGGAGGGCCCGCTCGTCGGTCTCGGACTGCGGCGCCGGCACGCGGCCCGTGACCGGGACGACCTGCGCCGGGGTCGTGCCCCAGGTGACGTGCGGCTCGAGCGTCGACGCGTCGACGTCGATTTCGTCGTCGAACCGCGCCCCGTCATCGGTCCCGAGCGTGCGCCAAAGGTCGAGCGCCTTCTCCCACGCCGCGCCTTGGGGAGCGTGAGGGCGCCCTTCGACGTAGGCGAAGGTGGTCTCGTCGGGCGCGACCATCCCGGCCTTGGCGCCCCATTCGATCGACATGTTGCACACCGTCATCCGGCCTTCCATCGAGAGGCCGCGGAGCGTCGGCCCGCGGTACTCCACCAGGTGGCCCTGCCCGGCGGACGTGCCGGTGCGGCCGATCAGGCTGAGCACGATGTCCTTGGCGGTCACCCCGATGGGCAGCTCGCCGTTGACGTTGACTGCCAGGTCGCCCTGCCGCTTCTGGGGCAGGCACTGCGTGGCGAGGACGACCTCGACCTCCGAGGTGCCGATTCCGAACGCCAGCGCCCCGAATGCGCCGTGCGTCGAGGTGTGGGAGTCGCCGCAGACGATCAGCATCCCCGGCTGCGTCAGCCCGAGCTCCGGGCCGATGACGTGGACGATCCCCTGCCGGCGGCTGCCGATCTGGTGGAGGGGGATGCCCTCGGCCCGGCAGTTCTCGGCCAGGACCTCCATCTGCTTGCGCGAGAGCTCGTCGGCGGCCCGGACGCCGCCGCGGGTGGGCACGTTGTGGTCCATCGTGGCCACGGTCAGGTCCGGCCGCCGGACGTGCCGCCCCGCCATGCGCAGGCCCTCGAACGCCTGGGGCGAGGTGACCTCGTGCACCAGGTGCAGGTCGACGAACAGCAGGTCCGGCTCGCCCTCGGCCGCGCGCACGACGTGGGCGTCCCACAGCTTCTGGGCGAGAGTTTTGCGCGGGCTGGCCATCGGGAACGACAACTTTACGCAGCGCAGGGCGCGGAAATTTGTGCCCAAGCCACAACCCGAAGCCACCCGCCGCTCGTTAAGATGGCGCAACCAAATGAACAGGTCTGTGCGCTCATTCGTGCTCGTACTTGGTCTCCTGGGCCTTATTGGCATTCGCACGGGGGCACGCGCGACCTAGTCAGAACCGCCGGATAGATCGCAAAAGCCCCCGACCGACAGGCGGGGGCTTCTTCATTTCAACGCAAAAAAGGAGCCCGCCACAACTTGACCGGAGCCGACATGATCCTCGAGGCGCTGGAGCGCGAAGGTGTCGAGTACATCTTCGGCTACCCCGGCGGCGCCAACCTGCCGATCTACCAGCACCTGCCCGAGCATCCGAAGCTGAAGCACATCCTGGTCCGGCACGAGCAGGGCGCCGCGCACATGGCGGACGGCTACGCGCGCGCCTGCGGCAAGCCGGGCGTCGTGTTCGCCACCTCCGGGCCGGGCGCGCTCAACCTCGTCACCGGCCTGTGCACGGCGTACATGGACTCGGTGCCGATGGTGGCGATCACCGGGCAGGTGGTCAGCACCCAGGTCGGGCGAGACGCCTTCCAGGAGTCGGACGTCATCGGCGCCACCAGCTCCGTGACCAAGCACAGCTACCTGGTGACCAGGATCGACCAGCTGCCCCGGGTCATCCACGAGGCCTTCCACATCGCCACCACCGGCCGCCCCGGACCCGTCCTCATCGACGTCTGCAAGGACGTGCAGCAGGCGGAGGCCGAGCGCGTGACCCCCGACTACCTGGAGATCCCGGGCTACAAGCTGAACGGCCACGTCGACCTGGGACGGGCCCGGGACGCCGCGCGTGCGCTGGCCGGCGCCGAGCGCCCCGTGATCCTTGCGGGCCACGGCGTGCTCCTGAGCCACGCCGAGCGCGAGCTGATGCGGCTCGCCGAGGCGGCGGCCACCCCGGTGGGCACGACGCTCCTCGGCATCGGCGCGTTCCCGGTCAAGCACCCCCTGTCACTGCACATGACCGGGTTCATGGGCACCGGGTGGTGCCTCAAGGCGGTGCAGAACGCCGACGTCCTGATGATGGTCGGGATGCGCGTCGACGACCGCGTCACGGCCAAGCTCTCGGAGTTCGCCCCCAACGTCAACACCTTCATCCACGTCGACATCGACGAGTCGGAGATGGGGAAGAACGTCCGCCCTCACATCGAGCTGGTCGCGGACGCCCGGCTGGCGCTCGAAGCGATGCTGCCCCACCTCGGCACCCTCAACGCGGACCGGGGCAGGTGGCTCGCCCAGATCGACGCCTGGCGCGAGGAGCATCCCCTTCGCTACAGGCAGTCGAACGGCCGGCTTCAGCCGCAGGACGTGCTGATCGACATGTACCGGCGCGCGAACAGCGAGGCGATCGTCGTCGCCGACGTCGGCCAGAACCAGATCTGGGCCGCGCTGTGGTGGAACTACGACCGGCCCGGACTGTTCATCAACTCGGGTGGCTCAGGCACGATGGGCTTCGCGCTGCCGGCCGCGCTGGGTGCGAAGTTCGGCCGGCCCGATCTTCCCGTTTGGTGCGTCGCCGGCGAGGGCGGTTTCGTGATGACCGCGCAGGAGCTGTCGGTCGCGGTCGAGCACCAGCTCGACGTCAAGATCGTGCTCCTCAACAACTTCTCACAGGTCGACCTGACCCACATGCCGGACTTCGTGAAGCTCTGCGAGGCGTACGGGCTGCCCGCGCTGCGCGTGGAGAAATTCGAGGACATCGCTCCGGCCTTCGACGCCGCTGAGCGCACCAAAGGCCCCTTCCTGATCGACTTCCGCATCGACCCCGAGGCCAACGTCTATCCGATCGTTCCGCTCGGAAAGGGCCTCAACGAGTTCCGGGAGGCTCCTGAATATGCTTGAGATCAAGCCGAAACCAGTGGTTCCGGCCCCGCAGAAGGCCGACCGTGTTCGCGTCCTGTCGGTGCTCGTCGAGGACGGGCCGAACACGCTGACCAAGGTCTCGGGGGTGATCCGCCGCCGCGGATTTCACGTGCGCGGCATCTCGGTCGGCCCGAGCCGCCAGCCTGAAGCAGCTCGAGCGGCTGGTCGAGGTCCTCGCGGTGGAGGACCTGACGGGGGACGACGTGCACAGCCGTGAGCTCGTGGTCGCCAAGGTCGCGGCCTCCGAGCTCGACGCGCTGCTCGAACGAGGCGCGAGGGTCCTCTCGAGCGCCCCCGACGGCACGACGGTCGAGTTTTCCGGCGACGCCGTCCAGGTGGCCGATTTCGTCGACGACCTGGCCCGGCACGGGATCGTCGACGTGGTCCGCTCCGGCCCCGTGGTGATGAGGAGAAGCGAATGAAGATCCACTACGAGGCCGACTGCCCGCCGCAGCTCGGCGAGCCCGTGGCCGTGATCGGCTACGGCAGCCAGGGCCGCGCCCACGCGCTCAACCTGCGCGACTCCGGTGAGGACGTCCGCGTGGGGCTGTACCCGGGGAGCAAGTCGATCGAGCGGGTGGAGGCCGACGGCCTGCGCGCGGTGCCCGTGCCGGAGGCGGTGTCCGAGGCGACCGTGGTGATGGTGCTGACGCCCGACGCGGGCCAGGGCAAGCTCTTCCGCGAGTCGATCGAGCAGCACCTCCAGCCGCGCTCGATGCTGATGTTTG
>VBJE01000005.1:0-2647 GCA_005879675.1 Chloroflexota bacterium | reverse complement strand
CCCCGGTCACCTCGTGCGCAGCACGTATGCAAGCGGCCAGGGTGTCCCCGCCCTGATCGCGGTCTACCAGGACGCCACCGGGCACGCGTGGAAGCGCGCGCTCGCCTACGCGCGATCGCTGGGGGCCGGGCGCGCGGGCGTCCTCGAGACCACGTTCAAGGAGGAGACCGAGACCGACCTCTTCGGCGAGCAGGCGGTCCTGTGCGGCGGCGTCGCGTCGCTCGTCAAGACCGGCTTCGAGACCTTGGTCGAGGCCGGCTACCAGCCCGAGCTCGCCTACTTCGAGGTCCTGCACGAGCTGAAGCTGATCGTCGACCTGATGTATCGCGGGGGTCTCGGCTTCATGCGCTACTCGGTCTCGGACACGGCGGAGTTCGGCGACTACGTCTCCGGCCCGCGCGTGATCGACGACCACGTGCGGCAGCAGATGCGCCAGGTCCTGAGCGAGATCCAGGACGGCAGCTTCGCCGAGCGATGGCTCGACGAGAACTCGAACGGCCGCGAGCAGTTCATGGCCATGCGGCGGAAGGACTCGGAGCACCAGATCGAGCAGGTCGGGCGCGAGCTGCGCTCGATGATGACGTGGTTGGAGCCAGTAGAAAAATGAAAGAGACAAACCCCGACCGGGTATTCATCTTCGACAAGACGCTGCGCGACGGCGAGCAGTCGCCAGGCTTCCACCTCGACGCCAACTCCAAGCTGCGCATCGCGCGCCAGCTCGAGAAGCTGGGCGTGGACGTGATCGAGGCCGGGTTCCCGATCTCCTCCCCAGGCGACTTCGAAGCGTGCCGGCGCATCGCGCGCGAGATCCGTGGCGCGACCGTGACCGCGCTCGCCCGGGCGGTGCGCGAGGACATCGACGCGGTCTGGGGCGCGATCAGGGATGCGCAAACACCGCAGATCCACATCGTGCTTTCGGTCTCCGACGTGCACATCAATCGCAAGCTCGGCATGACGCGCGAGCAGGTGCTCAAGCGCGGCGCGGAGATGGTCGAGTACGCGCGCTTCCTCTGCGACAACGTCGAGTACTCGCCGGAAGACGCCGGGCGAGCGGACCCCGACTACCTGGTTGAGACGGTCGAGACGATGCTCGCCGCCGGCGCGAACGTCATCAACATCCCGGACACCACCGGCTACTGCTTGCCGTACGAGTTCGGCGAGCTGGTGCGCCGCGTGATCACCGAGGCGCGCGGCAGCGAGAAGGCGCTCTTCTCGGTCCACTGCCACAACGACCTCGGGCTCGCGGTCGCGAACACCCTCGCGGCGCTGGCCGCGGGCGCCCGCCGCGTCGAATGCACGATCAACGGCATCGGCGAGCGCGCCGGCAACACGTCCCTGGAAGAGGTGGTGATGCTGCTGCGGGTGCGGCAGGCGAAGCTCGGCCTCGAGTGCGGGATCGAGACCACCGAGATCACGCGCACCTCTCGACTCGTCTCCGAGCTCACGGGCACCCCGGTGCAGCCCAACAAGGCGGTCGTGGGCGCGAACGCATTCGCCCACGCATCGGGAATCCACCAGGACGGCGTGCTGAAGGACCGCCTGAACTACGAGATCATGAAGCCCGAGGACGTCGGCCTCGCCGACTCGAAGATCGTCCTCACCGCGCGCTCGGGCCGGCATGCCTTCCACCACCGGCTCAGCCGGCTCGGCATCACCCTGAGCGATGGCAAGGACGACGCCGCGTGGCAGCGCTTCCTCCAGCTCGCCGACACCAAGAAAGAGGTCACGGACGAGGACCTGCGCAAGATCGCGGCGATGTCGGAGACCAACGGTCACGAGGGCAACGGGCACCCGCCGGTCACCGACCAGCTGCACGACCACAACCACGTGGCGGATGCGATGCGGCACCTCATATTCGGGTGAGTTTCTCGGGGTGAGTTTCTCGGGGTGAAAGTTGCTTACCAGGGAGAGCCGGGGGCCTACTCGGACGAGGCGGTCTCGGCGGTCTTTCCCGATGCCCAGGCCGTCGGGTTCGCGACCTTTCGCCTGACGTTCGACGCGCTGGCGATGGGCGCCGTGGACGCCGCGGTCCTGCCGGTGGAGAACTCGAGCGCCGGCGTCGTCCAGGAGGTGTCCGACCTCCTGTGGGAGAAGCCGGGCCTCCGGGTCGTGCGCGAGCAGGTGCAGCCGGTTCGCCACTGCCTGCTCGGGTGGCCCGGGCCGGTCGAGCGCGCCCTCTCGCATCCGCAGGCGCTCGCCCAGTGCGACCGCTACCTCCATTCGCGCCAGATCCGCTCGGTCGCGTTCCACGACACGGCCGGGGCCGCGCGGGCGGTGGCCGAGCAGCGGCAGCCCGGCACGGCCGCGATCGCGAGCAAGGCGGCGGCGGCGCGGTACGGCCTGTACGTGCTGGCGGAGTCGATCCAGGACGACTCGGAGAATCGCACCCGCTTCGTCGTCGTCGAGCCAGGGGATCCGACCCGGCCTCGGGACGCCGCCAGCGGCTGGAAGGGCTCCATCGCCTTCGTCACCGCGCACCGGCCGGGCAGCCTCGCGCACGCGCTCGACTGCTTCGCCCAGCGGGGGGTGAACCTGACCCGGCTCGACAGCCGGCCCATGATCGGGCGGCCTTTCGAGTACCGGTTCTACCTCGACTTCTCGATCAACGGCGAGGCCTCATCGGCCACGGCGGCCGAGGCCGCGCTCA
>VBJE01000004.1 GCA_005879675.1 Chloroflexota bacterium | reverse complement strand
CGTCGTGCCGAGCGCCTTGCTCGATTGCAGCTCCTCGATCACGCGCCAGCCGGACATGCCAGGCAGGCCCAGGTCGAGGACGACACAGTCGAACCTCTCGGTTTGCAGTAGGGCGAGCGCCTCGTCGCCGGTCGCGACCGCGACCGTCCTCGTGTTGCTAGGCGCCATGAGGTCGGTGATGTACTGCCGCTGCACGGGATCGTCTTCGACGACCAGGAGGGAATGCGCCGCTTCCGACCCGTTGCGCTCGCCGGGGGCCGCGACCGCCCCAGCCTGCCATGGGCCGTCGCCGGCCGCCACCAGGACGCGGCTTTCCGCCGACTCCACGGGCCGCTTGTCGACGCGGTCGACCCCCTCGGGGCGGCGCTGCTGGGACGCCGTGATCAACGGCAGGTAGACGGTGAAGATGCTGCCTACGCCCGGCTCGCTCTGCAGCCGAATCTCGCCGCCGAGGAGCCGGGTCAGCTCGCGGCAGATCGAGAGCCCGAGGCCCGTGCCGCCGAACTTGCGACTGGTAGAGCCATCCGCCTGCGTGAACGGTTCGAAGATCGTCTTCTGCTTCTCGAGCGGGATGCCGATGCCGGTGTCGAGGACGCGGAACGCGATCACCAGCGACGCGCGATTGAGCGCCTCGTTGGATGGGCTCCAACCGGAGGCCGCCGCCTCGGCGATGAACTCGACCTTGCCCTTCTCGGTGAATTTGAACGCGTTGCTCAAAAGGTTGTTCAGGATCTGCTGGAGGCGCTGTGGGTCGGTCGGCAGCGTCATGGGCAGGCCGGGGCGCAGCTCGATATGGAAGGCGATCTTGGTCGCCTCGGCGACGTGCCGGAACGTGCGCTCCAGCATCGGCTTGAGCTCCTCCAGCGGCCAGTTGCTGATGTCGAGCGCGACGGTGCCGGATTCGATCTTGGAGAGGTCGAGGATGTCGTTGATCAGCTTCAGGAGGTCGGTGCCGGACGAGCGGATGATGGTCGCGTACTCGATCTGCTTTTGCAGGAGGTTGCCGTCGGGGTTGGCGGCGAGCTCCTGGGCGAGGATCAGAAGGCTGTTGAGCGGCGTCCGCAGCTCGTGCGACATGTTGGCCAGGAACTCCGACTTGTAGCGCGAAGTCAGCGCCAGCTGCTCCGCCTTCTCCTCGACGAGGGCCTTGGAGGTCTCGACCTCGAGCCGACGACGCTCGATCTCGGTGTTCTGGTCGGAGAGCTGGCTCGCCTTTTCGGCCAGCTCCTCGTTCGTCCGCTGCAGTTGGTCCTGCTGGCTCTGGAGCTCGGTGGCGAGGGACTGCGACTGCTTGAGCAGGTCCTCGGTCCGGCTGTTGGCTTCGATCGTGTTGAGCACGATGCCGATGCTTTCCGCTAGCTGGTCGAGGAAGTCGATGTGCGTCGGGCTGAAGGGTCGGAACGATGCGAGCTCAATGACAGCCCTCACCTCGCCTTCGAACAGGACCGGGAGGACGATGATGTTCCCGGGTACTGCCTCGCCAAGCGCCGAGTTGATCCTGATGTAGTCCCTCGGAACGTTGGTCACGACGATTCGCTTCTTCTCGACCGCGCACTGCCCGACGAGCCCCTCGCCCAGCGCAAACTCCATCGGGATGTCCTTGCGCGGCTTGTAGGCGTAGCCGGCCTGGAGCGCGAGATAGCTTGGGCGGCCGTTCGCCGGCATGATGCTGTAGAACACCCCATGCTCGGCATGGACGAGGGCGGCGAGCTCCGAGAGGATCATCTTCGAGACTGTCATCGGGTCGCGCTGGCCCTGCAGCATCCGCGTGAAGCGAGTCAGGTTGGTCTTGAGCCAATCCTGCTCCTGGTTTTTCTCCGTCGTCTCGCGGAGGTTGCGAATCATCTCGTTGATGTTGTCCTTGAGGTTGGCGACCTCTCCCGACGCGTCGACGCGAATAGAACGCGTGAGGTCGCCCTTGGTGACCGCGGTGGCGACCTCGGCGATGGCGCGCACCTGGGTGGTCAGCGTCGCGGACAGCTGGTTGACGTTGTCAGTGAGGTCTCGCCACGTGCCGGACGCGCCGGGCACGCGCGCCTGGCCGCCCAGCCGGCCTTCGGCGCCCACCTCGCGGGCGACCGTCGTGACCTGCTGGGCGAAGACGGCGAGGGTGTCGGTCATGCCGTTGATGGTGTCCGCGAGCTCGGCGATCTCTCCCTTCGCCTCGAGGGTCAGCTTGCCCCTGAGGTCGCCGTTCGCGACCGCGGTGACGACGCGCGCGATTCCCCGCACCTGGTCGGTGAGGTTGCTGGCCATCGTGTTGACGTTGTCGGTCAGGTCCTCCCAGATTCCGGCGACTCCCTTGACGTCGGCCTGGCCGCCGAGCTTGCCTTCGGTGCCGACCTCGCGCGCCACGCGCGTCACCTCTTTGGCGAAGGCGTTGAGCTGGTCGACCATGGTGTTGATGGTCTGCTTGAGCTCGAGGATCTCTCCCCTGACGTCGACGGTGATCTTCTTCGACAGGTCGCCCTGCTGGACGGCGGTCGTGACCTCGGCGATGTTGCGGACCTGGCTGGTGAGGTTGCCGGCCATGATGTTGACGTTGTCGGTGAGGTCCTCCCAGATTCCGGCGACGCCCTTGACATCGGCCTGGCCGCCGAGCTTGCCTTCCGTGCCGACCTCGCGCGCGACGCGGGTCACCTCGCCGGCGAAGGCGTTGAGCTGGTCGACCATGGTGTTGATGGTCTGCTTCAGCTCGAGGATCTCTCCCCGGACGTCGACGGTGATCTTCTTGGAGAGGTCGCCCTGCTGGACCGCGGTCGTGACCTCGGCGATGTTGCGGACCTGGCTGGTGAGGTTCCCGGCCATGAAGTTGACGTTGTCGGTGAGGTCCTTCCAGATGCCGGCCACTCCCTTGACGTCGGCCTGCCCCCCGAGCCGTCCCTCGGTGCCGACCTCGCGGGCCACGCGAGTCACCTCGTTGGCGAAGGCGTTGAGCTGGTCG
>VBJE01000003.1 GCA_005879675.1 Chloroflexota bacterium | reverse complement strand
CACCTTCGTGCTGACCGAGATCGCCGGCATGGTCGTGGTCCCGCTGGCGCTCTACTTCGCCAACGTGAGCTCGGCGCCGATCACGACGCCAAACCTCAACACCTCTAGCAGCGCGCGTTCGAGCGCGGTGCACAGTCCGAGCCCCTCGCCTTCGCCGTCGCACTCGCCATCGCCGAGCACCTCACCAAGCCACTAGCAAGCGTCGCTTTGGCGGCTGGATTCAGTCCAGCCGCGACACGCGTAACCCAAAGCCACTGCCAGCGTGGCGTGGACTGGTTTGAGTCAGATCTTCCTTTCCGGCAGGGTTCCCCCTGCGCTAAGAGGCCACTCCCCAGAGCAGGCGGTTTCCGTTCGGCTGAACGATGTCTGCGAGCGGAAGGGCAAAATCGGCGACCCTCTTCTTGTCCGCGCTGACGCGCATCTCGATAACGTCCGACAGGCGCAGGTGTGCGATCGCGGCGCAGTCGTGGAGGAAGGTGAAGACCACGGGTCGGACGAGGTTGAGCACGTAGTCGGCGATGCGCGCTTGGTCGGACAGCGTCTCGCCGCTCACGCTGCGGTCGCGGAACGCGAGGATGACGACGCCGTCGGCGAGCATGACCGGGTCCGTCCATGCGTACGACGTCGACTGCGATCCGCTCAGGAGCTGGAGGATGCCGGCCAGCCGCTCCATCGGCGGCGGAGGGCCCTCGAACAGCAGGGGCACGTCAAGCTGCCGTTCGTTGAAATGCTGGGCGCGATACTGCGCCGTGAAGCCGAGGTCCGAGATGCCGGCGAACGGCGCCGGCACTTTGATGGACATCTCGCCAAGATTTGGAGCAGGACGCATGCTGGGACCGGACTCTTCCATGTCCTATTAACGCATGCGTGACCTCCCCAAGTCTCCTACCAACGTATGAGTCGGGCCGAGAATGAGCTGGCAATGCCCCTGACCGGTATCCGCGTCCTCGACCTGACCCGCCTCCTTCCAGGAGCCTTCTGCACCCAGCTCCTGGCGGACATGGGCGCGGACGTGATCAAGGTGGAGGAGCCGGGGACCGGCGACTACATGCGCTGGACGCCGCCGCTGGTCGACGGCCGGAGCGCCCTGTTCGACGCTCTGAACCGCAACAAGCGAAGCATCGCGCTCGACCTCAAGAGCGACCAGGGGCGCGAGGCTCTGCTGCGGCTTGCCGCCACGGCGGACGCGCTGGTGGAGGGCAACCGTCCCGGCGTCATGGACCGGTTGGGCCTGGGTTGGAAAGCGCTGCACGAGCGAAATCCTCGCCTCGTCATGTGCTCGATCACGGGCTATGGGCAGGATGGCCCGTTCGCCTCGCGCGCCGGGCACGACCTCAACTACATGGCGGTCGCCGGGGGACTGGGGTTGAACGGTGAGCGGGCGGGACCCCCGATTCCGCTGTCCGTGCAGGTCGCGGACATCGGCGGCGGCGGCCTCCAGCCCGCGGTGGCGATCCTGGCGGCGCTCGTCGCGGTGCAGCGAGGGGGCGAAGGCCGCTGGATCGACGCGTCGATGACCGACGGCGCGGTCGGCTGGCTGGCGCTGGCGTTTGCGGCCCGCGCCGCGGGAGAGAGGGTCGCCCGCGGCGACCAGCGGCTGGCCGGGCGCTACGCGTGCTACCGCGTCTACGAATGCAAGGACGGCGGCCACTACAGCGTGGCTGCGCTCGAGCCGAAGTTCTGGCGCGCCTTGTGCGAAGGCCTGGCGAGGCCCGACCTGGTCGAGCTGCAGTACTCGGAGGACGCATCAGCCCAGGCGGCCGTCGAAGAGGTCTTCAGCTCACGGACCCGGGACGAGTGGGAGGAGGTGCTCGGCCCGCTCGACGCGTGCTGCGAGCCGGTGCTCGACCTCGACGAGGTCCCGTCCCATCCTCAGGTCGTCGCCCGCCGGCTCCTCGAGCGCGGCCGCCAGGGACGAGCGCCGGCGCTGGGCGAGCACACCGAGGAGCTTCTCCGGGAGATCGACCTGGGGGTCAGCTAGCGGAGGTCAGCTCGGCCCAGGCCCGCTCGACCTGCGCGCGAGTCTCGTCGCGCGTGCCGCTGTTGTCGATCACGTGGCGCGCTCGCGCTTTCTTCTCGTCGATCGGCATCTGCGCCGCGACCATCGCTCGCGCGCGATCTTCCGCCAGCCCGCGGCCTTCCACCAGACGGCGGATCTGCACCGGCTCCGGCACGTAGACCAGCAGGACGTCGGAGTAGAGATTCTCGAGGCCGTTCTCGAACAGCAGCGGCACGTCCTGCACGACCACCATCGCCCCGTGCATCAGCGCGTTAGCCGTCTGGGCGGCCATCCACTCGCGCACCAGCGGGTGGACGATGGCGTTCAGGCGGGCGCGCGCGTCCGCGTCGCGGAACACGAGCTCGCCGAGCCGGGCGCGGTCGATCTTGCCATCGCGGATGTAGTCGGGGCCGAACTCGCTTTCGACCAGGTCAAAGCCGAGACTCCCCGGTTCGTAGACGGTGTGTGCGGCCACGTCCGCGTCGAGCACCTCGGCGCCCAGGTCGCGCAGCATCGCCGCCACCGTCGACTTCCCTGACCCGGCGCCGCCTGTCAGCCCAATCAGCTTCAATTGGTTGGGATGGGCGACGAGGAGAAATTCGACGCCGTGGTGGTCGGTGCCGGACCGGCCGGGACCGCGGCGGCGATCACGATGGCGAAGGCAGGACTACAGGTGGCGCTGCTGGAGCGCGGCCCGAAGCCCGGCTCGAAGAACGTCATGGGCGGCATCCTCTACAACCACTACCTCGAGGAGATCGTAGGCGAGGAGTGGAAGCAGGCTCCGCTGGAGCGGCCGATCATCGAGGAGCGGCGCTGGCTGATGACTTCCGAGGCCGCGATCGGCCTCGACTACAAGGCGCGATTCGACGCGTGGTTTGCCGAGCAGGCGGAGAAGGCGGGCGCGATGGTCGTGCCAGAGACGGTGGTGGAGCGCCTGATCGTGAAGAACGGGCGCGTGGTCGGCGTCGGCACCGGTCGTGGCGACGACCTCTACGCCGAGGTCACGATCGTGTGCGAGGGGATCGGCCTCGGCGCCGGCCTTCTCGAGAGCACCGTGATCAACGGCAAGCCGCTGCGGCGAAAGCTGCGGCCCGACGAGGTCGCGATGGCCGTCAAGGAGATCATGCAGCTCGACTCCGGCCTGATCGAGGAGCGGTTCAACTGCGAGCGAGGCGAGGGGTGCACGGTCGAGTGCTTCGGCGACTCGACCATGGGCATGGCGGGCTTCATGTTCATCTACACCAACCGCGACACCCTTTCGGTCGGGGGTGGCGCGCTGCTGAGCGACTTCAACAGGACGCTGCGCACGCCCAACGACCTGATGGAGCACTTCAAGCAGCACCCCGCCGTGAAGCCGCTGCTGCGCGGCGCCGAGACGGTCGAGTACCTCGCCCACCTGATCCCCGAGGGCGGCTACCGCGGCATCCCGAACGTGTCCGGGCCGGGCTACCTGGTGTGCGGCGACGCCGCGATGCTCTCCAACCCCGTGCACCGCGAGGGCTCCAACCTGGCCATGGAGTCAGGACGGCTGGCGGGTGAGACCGTGGTCCACGCCAAGGAGGTGGGCGACTTCTCCGAGCGCAGGCTGGCCGAGTACCGGGGACGGCTCGACCACTCCTGGATCATGGCCGACATGAAGAAGTACGACAAGGCGGTGCCGCTGCTCGAGCACAATCCGCAGCTGCTGACGAAGTACCCGTCGGTGGCCGACCGCGCGCTCGACGAGTTCTTCCGCGTCGATGGGACTTCGAAATGGGACAAGCAGAAGAAGATCTTCAAGATGCTGCGCCAGGAGGGGTTGTTCAAGATGGGATGGGACACGTTCAAAGCCGTGTGGGCGATGAAATGAAGGCTCTCCAGCACACCGAGGACGGAATCGCTTACGAGGACGGCGTCCTCCAGCTGCGCGACGGGCGCGAGATGGCGTGGCGCTGGTGGGGCGACCCGGAAGGCAAGCCGATCGTGCGCATCCAGGGCACGCCCAGCTCTCGCCTGCAGCGCAACCCCGACGAGAGCGTGCTCGAGGAAACGGGCGCGCGCTACCTGATGGCCGACCGGCCCGGTTTCGGCGGCTCGACGCGCAAGCCCGGCCGCGGCATCGCCGACGTCGCGGACGACTACGCCGAGCTCATCGAGGCCCAGGGCCTCGACCGCGTGCCGGCGATGGGGACGAGCGGCGGCGGGCCGCACGTGCTCGCGCTGGCGGCGCGGCATCCCGACAAGGTGTCCGCGGCCACGGTGGTCGTCGGCGGCACGCCCCTGGTCGAGGAAGAGGTGTCGCGCCTGGTCGGGGTCAACGCCCGCGGCTATGCGCTGGCGGAGCAGGGCTGGGAGCCGCTTTTCGAGTTTCTGGCCGAGGTGCGCGAGCGGTTGCTGAGCGATGAGGGCATGCAGGGCGTGCTGAGCGATGCGCCCGAGACGGACCGGAGGATCATGTCCGACCCGGCGTGGCAGCGCATGTCGCGGGAGAACCTGGCCGAGACGCTGCGCCAGGGCGCCGAGGGCTGGACCGACGAATCGCTGGCGATGCACGGCCGGTGGGACTTCGACCCGTCGGTGATCGAGACCTCGGTCACGTGGTGGCACGGCGACGACGACATGAACGCACCGCTGTCGGCCGCACGACGCGTGCTGGCCAGGCTGCGCAAGGCGGACCTGAGGATCTGGCACGGGGAAGGGCACTTCGCCTCGCTGGTGCACGACAAGGAAATAGTCAAAGAGCTGTTGAGCCGGGCGCAGTAACGTGCTCCCTCTCCCCATCGGGGAGAGGGTTGGGGAGAGGGGCTTAAGCGGCTATCCCGAGACGTTCACGTGGATCGTGTGGTAGCCGCTCGATCCGCTCGGATAGCTCGGGGCGTTGGATGAGTCCTGCAGCGAACCCGTCCCGTCGGTCGCGCGCACCTTGAGCGTGTATGCGCCGTGCGCGGCGGGCGACCAGACCGCGCGCCAGACGACCCATGTGAATGGCGAGAGCGGGGCGCCGAACTCAGCCGCGTTCCAGGTCGACCCGCCGTCGGTCGAGTACTCGACCTTGCCGATCCCGCGCGCGCCGGCGTACGCCACGCCGCCCACCTCGATTGCCCCGATCTTGACGATGTCGCCGTCGCCCGGGACGTCGATCCGGGACATCGTCTTGACGACTGCGTTGTGGTCCCAGCCCTGCTGCTCCCAGTAGCCGCCCGCCTCGTCCTTCACGAGGTCGATGCTTTCCAGCCACTTCGGGCCCTTCATCCCGTATCGCCCCGGAATCAGGATCCGGGCGGGATAGCCGTGGCCCATCGGCAGAGGGGCGTCGTCGAGCAGATAGGCGACCAGGATCGCGGGCGTCTCCATCACGAACGTCACCGGGAGGCTTTCCGTGTAGCCGTCATGCGCCTTGAACGCGACCCAGCCGGCGTCGGCGAGGGGTTCGACCTGCGTGACGAGGTCGCGCAGCGGGACGCCTGTGAACTTGCCCGTGCTCAGCTGAGGACCGCCGACGTTGTTGCTGATGCACTCGAGGGTCACGTATTCCTCCGTCGCGGGCAGGGCTCGGAGCTGGTCGAGGGTAAGGCTGAGCCGCTTGCCGGCTCGACCGCCCACGCGAAGCGTCCAGGAGCGGCCGTCCACGGTCGGGTCGGCGAAGTTCTTGGAGACGATGTAGAAGTTGTCCACCGGAGTGACCACGGGCGAGATGCCCCGAAGTCCCGACTCAGGTGGCCTGAAGATCGCCCGGTACCAGCCGGGGATCAGGCCGACTCCGAGCGCGGCAACGCCGGCGGCCGCAATGCCGAGCGGCACGTAGGTGAGGACTCGGCGCCTTCCCAGGTCGACCTCCGCCGGGCCGGTGCCGCCGTACTGCAGCACGACGGCGTAGATCGCGAACAGGGCGGCCCACGTCAGCGGCGTCGCCGGGCCATCGTTGAGGCCGAGCAATCCCACGCCTGCCACGGGAAGAAGCACGGCCACCACGACCGCCCAGCCCACCGCCGCAAACGCAAAGGGAACCCATGTCGACGTCCAGCGCAGGTTCGCCAGCGCGGACGCGGCGCCGAGGAGGCCGAGCAGCACGAGCATCAAGCCGATCAGGCCGATCTCCTCGACGACCTTTCCGGCGTGCTGCAACGTGTCGATGAGGAATCCGAACACGAAGCCGGGCATCAGGGAAAGAAGCGGCTCGTTGACGACCTGGGGAAGCGGCTTGAGCCCGAGCAAGGTGCTCGCCGAATACATCAGGGCGATCAGCGCGAGCCCGCCGACGCAACCCCAGCCGAAACCGCTCCAGGCCGCTGGTTGTACCACCGAAAGCTACGCGAGCGATGTATGGATTCGGCGGTGGCTGGTAGCATCCACCAGTCGGCATGGCCGCCCCGCTCACGCCCGAAGATCTTTACCGTTTCCGCTGGATCGATCACGTCCGCCTCAGCCCCGACGGCGAGCGCGTCGCCTACCAGGTCGGCTGGGCGGACGCGGCGTCGAGACAGAATCGCAACCGTATCGTCGTCCGCCGCCTTCTCGACCCGGAACCGATCGAGCCGACCGCGGGCGTCCTCCGGGACCATTCCCCTGAGTGGTCGCCTGACGGCCGCAGCATCGCGTTCGTCAGCAAGGTGGGCGCTGCCGACCAGCTCTTCGTGCTCGACGTCACGACCGGGGGCCCACCGCAGCAGCTGAGCTTCGTCGCGGACGGAATCGGCATGCCCCGGTGGTCGCCCGACGGCAAGCGCATCGCGTTCCTGGGCGCCGTGCTGGCCGACTCCGGCGCCGTCGTCGACGACCCGCGACCCCCCGAATCCCGCGAGCAGCTGCGCCGCGCGCCTGTGGCCCGCGTCGTCCGCCGCCTCGACTACAAGCACGACGGCCGCGGCTACGTGGACGGGCGCTATCACCACCTCTTCTCCGTTTCGGCCACGGGCGGGGACGTGAAGCAGCTCACCGATGGACCCTGGGACGTCAGCGACTTCGACTGGGCGCCGGACAGCTCGCGGTTGGTCGTGGCCGGCAACGCCGAGCCGGGGGCCGACCTGCAGCGCGAGCTGAACCTCTACCTCGTCGACCTCGAGGCGAGGCGCGTGCGGCTCGGCGGCGGCTTCTATCTGAGCTCGCCGGTCTGGTCGCCGAAGGGAGACCTCATCGCGTTCATCGCCCCGAACGGCCTCGACGTCGGCCTGCTGGAGCGGCTCTGGGTCGTGCCCCTCGCGGGCAGCGGGCCGCGCTGCCTCACCGCGAACCTCGACCTGGCCATCAACGACAGCGTGATCAACGACATGCGCTCGGGCCACTCGACGCGGGTCCTGTGGTCGCAAGAAGGCGATCGCATCTACTTCCCGGCGAGCGGCCCGGGCACGACCAGCGTGCGCTCGGTCGACCTCGACGGCAACGTGCGCGAGGAGGTGGGTGGCCGGCGTCGGATCTATGACTTCGACGTCGCGTCCGGACTGATCGCGTTCTGCGCGTCCGACCCACGCGACCCCGGCGAGCTCTACATGCTCACCCAGGGCGCGGAGGCGCGGGTCACGGACCTCAACCCCTGGCTTCACGACCGCTACATCGCCGAGCCGCAGCAGGAGTACTTCACCGCGCCTGACGGGTGGAAGCTCGAGGGCTGGGTCCTCAAGCCCCAGGACTTCGATCCCAACCGCGTCTACCCGACGGTGATGGAGATCCACGGCGGCCCTCACGCGCAGTACGGATGGTCCTTCTTCCACGAGCTGCAGATCCTCGCCGGCATGGGTTACGTCGTCTTCTACATGAACCCGCGCGGGTCCGACGGCTACGGCGAGGGCTTCCGGCGCGCGGTCGTGCGCGACTGGGCGGGTATGGACTACGCAGACCTGATGAGCTCGCTCGACCAGGTCATCGAGCGCACGGGCTACGTCGACGACAAGCGCCTGGGCGTCGGCGGTGGGTCCTACGGCGGCTACATGACCAACTGGATCATCGGCCAGACCGAGCGCTTCGCGGCCGCGGTGTCGATGCGGTCCATCTCCAACCTCGTGAGCGAGTACGCCCAGCACGACATCGTCATCTGGGGGCTGCTCCAGCTTGGGCCACCGCCCTGGCCGGACCTCGACGAGCTCTGGCGCCGCTCGCCGATCCGCTACGTGAAGAACGTCCGCACCCCGCTGCTGCTCACGGCCGGCGAGATGGACCTGCGGTGCGCGATGTCGCAGTCCGAGGAGCTCTTCGGCGCGCTGCGGCTGCTCGGCAAGACGGTCGAGCTGGTGCGGTTCCCGGAGGAGTCGCACGACCTCTCGCGCGGCGGGCGTCCCGACCGGCGCGTCGAGCGCCTGAAGCGGATCGCCGGTTGGTACGAGCGGTACCTCGGCACGGCGTCGGCCGAGCGGCCCGCCCCCGAAGAGGCGACGCAGATGCTCGAGGTTCCCGTCGAGGCGGCGCGCGAGTGGGCCAAGACCCTGGCCATCGCAAGGCCCACGCCGGCGGAGGCTGAGCGGACGTCGGAAGAACTACGCGCGGCGCTGGTCGAGGCCGCGGCGCCGGCGGGCGAGCCCGAGGTGATCCAGCCGACCGTCTCCGAGTACGCGACCGC
>VBJE01000002.1 GCA_005879675.1 Chloroflexota bacterium | reverse complement strand
ACACGCCGCCCGAGTCGGGCACCGAAGCGGCAATGGGTCCCGCCTCGCTCGCCTGGGCGATGATGCCGAGCCCATCGCGCAGCCACTGCAGAGCGGCCCCGGTGACGAAGATCGCGCCCTCGAGCGCGAAGCTCAGCTTCCCGGCGCGGCGCCACGCCACCGTGGTCAGCATGCCGGAGCGCGACGCAACGCGGCGTGGACCCGTCTGCATGAGCACGAACGAACCCGTGCCGTAGGTGTTCTTGGCCATGCCCTCGGTCGTGCACGCCTGCCCGAAGAGGGCGGCCTGCTGATCCCCGGCGACGCCGGCGATGGGCGCGACGATCTCGCCGGACGACGTCGAGAGGACGCCGCTGGAGTCGACAACCTCGGGCAGGTTCGCGAGCGAGACGCCGAAGACGTCCGCCATCTCCTCGCTCCACTCGCCACGTCCGAGGTCGAACAGAAGCGTCCGCGACGCGTTCGACGCGTCGGTCAGGTGGTCGCGGCCCGCCGACAGGCGAGCGACGAGCCAGGAATCGACCGTGCCCGCGGCCGCGCCCGCCGCGCCCTCGACGTTCTGCAGCGCCCACGCGAGCTTCGTGGCCGTGAAGTAGGGGTCGAGGACGAGGCCGGTGACCTCGCGCACCCGCTCCTCATGGCCCGCCTCGCGCAGGCGCCGGCAATCGTCCGCCGTGCGGCGATCTTGCCAGACGATCGCGGGGGCGATCGGTTCGAGCGTCTTGCGGTCCCACAGGACGAGCGTCTCGCGCTGGTTGGTGATGCCGATCGCGGCCACGTCGCGCGTGCTCGCGCCGGCTGCGGTCAGCGCCTCCCGCGCGCTCTGCTGGACCGCCGCCCAGATCTCGTTGGGGTCGTGCTCCACCCAGCCCGGGCGCGGGTAATGCTGCGTGATCTCCGCGTAGCCCTTGCCGAGAATGTCACCGTCCATGCCGACCGCGATCGCGGTCGCCCCGGTCGTGCCCTCGTCGAGGCCTAAGACGACCTGGGGGATGTCGGTTTCCAGGCGCGGTTGAGGCTGCCGGTCGCGTAGCCCTCGAGGTCGACCGACACGAACTTGTAGCCGGCCTCTCGGACCGCCGCGGCCACGTCTTCGCGCTGGGCGACAAGTCGCTCGATGTCCTCGCGATCGACCTCGATCCGCGCGACGTCGCCGTGGTGTCGCACCCGGACCTGGCCGAAGCCGAGGGCCTTCACCGCGGCCTCGGCCGCCTCGATCTGGCGCAACGCGGCGACGGTGACGGGCGTGCCGTGCGGGATGCGCGAGGACAGGCACGCAAACGACGGCTTATTCCAGTTCGCCTCGAGCAGCGGAAAGCGCACGCCGCGCCGCACCGCGGACGCGTGACCCGGACGATGGTCGCCGGCATCGTCGGCGGTTGCGCCGTATGCGAGGTGAGCGAGAGTCAGCTCTTGCCGCAGCGGCTCGAGCGTGTCGAACAGCTCTTCCTTGCAGTGGAAGCAGCGGTCGGGGTTGTTGCGCGCGTACGCCTCCAGCTCCACCTCGGTCGTCGCGACCTCGACGAGCCGCGCGCCCATCCCATGCGCCAGCTCGCGAGCCGCCGACTGCTCGGACTCGGGATAGGCCGGCGAGCTCGCGAGCACGGCGACGGCGCGGTCTTCGAGCTCATCCATGGCGAGCCGGAGGAGAAGAGTCGAGTCGACCCCGCCCGAGTAAGCGACAAGCACCGAGCCGAGCTCGCGCACGATGCGGCGAGCATCGTTCATCCGGGTGGCGTTGAAAGAGTCGAGCTGGATCAAGCCAGCTCTGACGTTAGCTGGCCCGGGCTTCCGAGGGCTCCATGGCCGGGGTGCCGCACCATGCCTCATAGTCGATGAGCGAGTCCACGGTCGGGTTCTCGCCGCACAACGGGCAGGCCTTGTTGTGGCGCAGCTTGAGCTCGCGGAACGACATTTCCTCGCCCTCGAAGAGCAGGTAGCGGCCGATCATCGGGCGGCCGATGTCGAGCAGGTACTTGATCGTCTCGAAGGCCATCATGCTGCCGATGATCCCGGGCAGGACGCCGAAGACTCCCGCCTCGGCGCAGCTCTGCACGCTCCCGGGCGGCGGCGGCTCGGGGAACAGGCAGCGGTAGCAGCCGGTGCCCTTGGCCGAATCGAACAGCGCGAGCCGGCCCTCGAACCGGAAGATGCTGCCGTGCACCAGCGGCTTGGCCAGGAAGTGCGCCGCGTCGTTGGCGAGGTAGCGGGTCGGAAAGTTGTCGGTGCCGTCGATGACCACGTCGTAGGGCGAGAAGATCCGCATCGCGGTCTCGGAGTTGAGATGCTCGTTGATGGGCACGACCTCGACGTCGGGGTTCAGGTTGCGGAGCGTCTCCGCCGCCGACTCGACCTTCGGCCGCCCAATGTCGTCGTGCCCGTGCAGGAGCTGGCGCTGGAGGTTGGAGGCATCGACCACGTCGAAGTCGACGATGCCGATCTTGCCCACGCCGGCCGCTGCCAGGTACATGGCCGCGGGCGATCCGAGCCCCCCGGCGCCCAGGAGAAGGGCGCTCGAGTTGAGGAGCTTGCGCTGGCCGGCGCCCCCTACCTCGGGCAGGATCAAGTGGCGGGCGTAGCGCGCCACCTGGTCCGGGGTGAAATTTCGAGTTGCAGCCATCTGCTAGGACTATACCCAGGGCCGCTTCGGGGTTATTCCTATAGTTGGAGGCCACCCGATGGAAACCGAATACCTCGACGAAGAGCAGGTCATCTCCCTCTACAACAAGGTGCGGACGGGCAAGAAGACCTGGCCCACCGGCATCTGGAGCTCCCCCGCGGCGCTGCAGTACGCCGTCACCGTCTTCGACTACTGGATCCACAACGTCATGGGCTGGAAGGGCTGGCCCGACGCCCGCGGCAAGGTCACGCCCGCTTTGCTCGAGGAGCACCGCCTGGCCGACCTCGTGGAATCGGTCTTCGTGCCCGAGTTCGGCGACGACTGGCTCGACTTCGAGGTCGTGCTCAACGAGAGCATGCGGCTCTCCGAGGACGAAGGCTGGGCACCCGACGTGTCCGACCGCCAGGAACGAGTCGAGGCCGCGTTCGAGCACGCTTTCGAGAAGCTGATCGGTTCGCCCAAGCAGCAGCCGAAGCTCCTCCCCACCTACCACCGCTTCCGCAACCACCTGCTGCGCATGTGGAGCGCTTTCCAGGAAGCGCAGGCCGAGCACGACAAGGCGGAGCGCGAGTCCGCGGAGAAGTTCTGGGCGCAACTGCGGTTGGTGCGCAGCAACCGCGGCCACGGCGCTGAGGCGTGGTCGATCGTCAACTCGGACGATGAGCGCCGGGGTGAGGTGGTCGTGGTCTGGGGCGAGCCACATCCGTACTGCGTGGTCGTCCTCGACGATGACGTCGAGGTCGGCGGTTGGGAGCAGGTGATCTACCGGCTCGAGCAGGAGATCCTCGTCGAGGAGCCCGGCGTCGTCAGCTACGCGGTGTGGCACAAGGGATTCGTCGGCGAGTACTACCGGTGCGCCGACTGCGGCGAGCTGCACAGCCAGTTCGACGAGGACGACGGCAGCAACCTCCGGCTCGACGAGCTCGAACCGCCCGAGGAGAGATAGCGCTCCTCCTCCCCCATTCATGGGGAGGTGGCCCGAAGGGCCGGAGGGGCTACTCCACCGTCAGGGTGAAGTTCCTTCCCTCCCACCCGGTCATGTAGTGCGCGGTCCAGGAGAACTCGGTGCCGACCGAGAGCTTGTGGCACGGCACTTCGGCCACCCACAGCCCCAGCGTTGTGTCGACCGCGTCGATCTCGCTGAACGTCTGCCAGTTGTCGAACGTGTAATGGACAGCGCCGGGCCGTGGCAGCTGCACCTTCAGCCGGCGCCCCGAAGCGATGTGGGTGATCTGATGCCTGTGCGACCAGACGAACGCCGGCTCCAGCGCCGTGCCCTCGGTATAGCGACGGCGCGCCGGGATGACGAGGTCGGGGAAGCCCGCGAGGGCGATCGTGACCAGCAGCTCCAGGTACTCGGCGTGCGCCCACCCGAGCGGGCACGCCGATCCGTTCGGCTTGCCGAACTGCAGGCCGCGACTCGGGATGTCTGGTCCGTCCCACAGCTGCTCGGCAAGCATCAGCGCCTGTCCGCCGAAGCCCTCGAGCGAGCGCACGAGCTCGGCGGCAGGCAGGCCCATGGAGAAGAAGTGCCTTGCCCTCTCAGCCGTGAGCACCGGCCAGGCGCGGCCGCGGCCCGTACCGTCCCAGGACGATCCGTCCTCGTGCTCGCCGTACTCGTCGCCGACGAAGCGACGCCAGCTCGGCCCGGCCGGCAGGCTGACCTTCAGCGAGGTGTCAACCCCCTGCAGGCTGCGGAGAACCCTGTCGTCCTTCGGCCGGCGGAGGCCATAGCGCACCAGCTCGAGAAAATCGGGCGCGATCGCACCTTCA
>VBJE01000001.1 GCA_005879675.1 Chloroflexota bacterium | reverse complement strand
CGGAGCCGACCAAGGCGACAGCTCGCGGGTATGCCGAATACTTCGTTTACGACACGACCACACCCACAAGTCAGCGGTGGCTGATGTGGAGCGAGCCGGGGACCATGACCAACCCCGAGCTGGCAGGGCCCGGTGTCCCGTATTTCCTCAGCGCCAGCGGCCTGACCGACAGTGAGTTCTGGCAGGTAGCAAACTCCTTGCGGTGAGGAAGGCGCTGGCCGCGGTGCTGCTGCTCGCGGCCTGCTCGTCGGGCACCCCGCCTCAACCATCTCCGTCGCCAAGCCCGACCAGGGCGTCGCCATCGCCCTCGCCCTCCCCGTCGCCCCAGCCCCTGCAGCTGGCGGAACCTTCGCTACCGGTCCCAGTCGAGGAGACGGCGGCCGCTGCCGCAGGCGGAAAGCTCTATGTCATGGGCGGGTTCAACGCCGCCGGCCAGAGCCTGACCTCGGTCTATGTCTTCGACGGCAGCGCCTGGAGCACCGGCCCACGACTGCCCCTTCCGATTGACCATCCCTCGGCGGCGACGCTCGACGACCACGTCTACATCGCCGGCGGCCACAGCAACGGACGCGACAGCGCCCGCTCGGCGGCCACGCGCTCGTGGCCGCGGCGGGAAGGATCTACGCCATCGGCGGCAACACCGCGGCCGGCAACGTGGCCACGCCCGAGGCGTACGACCCGCCCACCAACGGGTGGAGCGTCCTGGCCTCGTTGCCGGCCCCGCGCAACCACGTCGCGGGTTTCGGCATCGACGACGTGGCCTGCGTCGCGGGAGGGCGGTCGCCCACCACCGCGCGCGTCGACTGCCTGCTGCTGGTGACGGGCGTCTGGGCGCGCACCATCCCCGACATCCCCCAGCCGGCCAGCGGCGGCAGCGCGCTCGCCTTCGCCAACGGCGACGTGATCATCGTGGGCGGCGAGGATGCGAACGAGTCGCGGATCATCGACCAGTTCGTCTACCGGCGGGCCGGTGCCTGGGTCTCAGCGGGAAAGATGCAGTCGCCCCGCCACGGTTTTCAGCTCGCGCTCTTCGGTGACCGCGCCTGGGCCTGCGGCGGCGGGTCAGCGCCTGGTCTTCACCCGGTTACGACGTGCACCTCACTCGGGGATCCGTCGGCTTCCAATGGCTGACGCCACGCCCAGGGTCGCGGCGGTCAGCAAGATGACCAGCAATGGAACGCCGTAGTTGAATTCTGGCGTCGTCAGGAGCGAGAGGTCGACGTCCCACACCTGCTCCAGCAACAGGTCGCCGAGCTCGATGATCGCGTAGAAGACGAGGATGACCACGTTCGCGATCAAAGCCGCCAGCGCGATCGGCTCGCGCACGTAGACCAGCAGAGCGGCAAAGGGCGCGGCCGCCAGGAATGGGCCGAAGAAGTTGACGATCGACTGCCTGACCACGTCCAGCTGCTGCGCCGGCTGCGCATGGAGCGCCGGCACGGTCACGTCCAGGTAGCCGAAATGCCAGGGGCGGACGATGATCGCACCCTGGCTGCCGACTGCGTAGATGAGAAGCAGGTGCATCACCTCGTGCGCCCCGAAGGCGGCCACGAAGAGGAGCAGCGACAGCACCAGCACCCGTATGTACATCAGTGGCGGGTATAGATCCTCTAATGCCGGGCATCGTCAACGCAATCTGGGAAGCGCTCCAGATGGCCTTTTTCATGTTCTGGGAGGTCCTCTGGCCGCTCGTCCTCGGCTTTCTGATCTCCGCCGTGGTCCAGTCGCTCGTCTCCCGGCAGGCGGTCGCCCGGGTCCTGGGCAGGGACGACCTCCGCGGGGTCACGTTCGCCACCCTGCTCGGGGCCGCGAGCTCGAGCTGCTCCTATGCCGCGGTCGCGGTCGGTCGCGGCCTGTTTCGCAAAGGCGCGACCTTCGCCAACGCGATCCTGTTCGAGTTCGCGAGCACGAACCTGGTCTTCGAGCTCGGGCTGGTGCTTCTCGTCCTGCTCGGCTGGCAGTTCCTTGCCGCCGAGCTGGCCGGCGGGCTGGCGATGATCGCGATCCTGGCGGTCGTGTTCAAGTACACGCTCCGCTCTCGCTTGGTCGAGGAGGCGCAGCGGCAGGCAGAGATGGGGCTGCGGGGACGCATGGAAGGCCACGGCGACATGGACATGTCGGTTCGACACGCGATCGAGGCCTTCCAGGCGAGGCCTTCGTGGAACTACACGACGTTTCTCAACCTGGCGGCGCTCGCCCTTGCCGCGGTCATGGGCTGGCGCTTTGGGACCACGGGCGGCATGCAGATGCTGAGGGCGATGGAGAGCGCGCCGACCCCGGGACGTGAGATGGTTCACGATCACCATGAGCACCATCACCACCACTGAGATGCAGCGCGACTACATCAAGGAATACAGCCCGAGCCTCGGCCGCGACATGGAGATCCTCCACTTCGGGCATGAGGGCCGCCCGCTGCTCGTGTTCCCGACCTCGATGGGCCGCTTCTACCAGTGGGAAGACTTCGGCCTGGTCGGCGCCCTGGCCGAATTGATCGAAAGGGGCGCGATCCAGCTGGTGTGCGTCGACAGCGTCGACGGTGAGTCGTGGTACGCCCGGGACCGGCCGCCCGGCGACCGCGTCCGCCGCCACCTGCAGTACGAGGCCTACATCCTCAACGAGATCCTTCCCCGGCTGCCAGGATCCGCGATCGCCTGCGGCGCATCGTTCGGCGCCCTCCACGCCGTGCTTCTCGCCACGCGCCACCCGAACCGGGTCGGCGGCTTCATCGCCCTGAGCGGCGCCTACGACACGGCGCGCTGGCTCAACGGCTACCACGACGACAACACGTACTTCACCAACCTGATGGCGTTCCTGCCCGGTCTCAACGACGAGGCCTACCTCGGCCCGCTCCGCGCGCAGAACCCTAAGGTGATCGCGACCGGGGAGCAGGACCCCAACGTGGACGATTCGATCAAGCTCGCCAGCCTGTTCGCCGAGCGCGGTGTGCAGGTGGGGCTCGAAATCTGGCCCGGATGGGCGCACGATTGGCCCTACTGGAAGGACATGATGCGGCGCTTTCTGGGCTGACGGCTCAGAAGAGGGGAAGGGACATGGCCGAAAAGAAGATCATCGGGCTGCTCGTCGGACGCGAGAACACTTTTCCGGGGCCGTTTCTCGACCTCGTCAACGAGCGCGGCGCCCCGGACGGGATCAGCGCCGAGCTGGCGGTCCTCGGGGGCACCTCGGAGCTGGCGGAGCAGCACCACGCCGTGCTGGTCGACCGGATCTCGCATGAGGTGCCTTACTACCGCGCCCACCTGAAGAGCGCGGTCCTGATGGGCACGACGGTCATCAACGACCCGTTCTGGTGGGAGGCGGACGAAAAGTTCTTCGAGTGCACGCTGGCGCGCAAGCTCGGCGTGGCGGTGCCGAAGACGGTCGTCCTGCCCAACAAGCAGTACATCCCCGATATCGATCAGCAGCGCTCGCTGCGCAACCTGCAGTTCCCGCTCGATTGGGAAGCGATCGTCAAGTACACGGGTCTGCCCGCCGTCCTGAAACCAAACACCGGGGGTGGCTGGAAGGACGTCTTCATCGTCAACTCGATCGAGGAGCTGATCACGGCCTTCGACCAGACCGGCCTCAAGACGATGATCCTGCAGGAGTTCATCAACTGGGACGACTACGTCCGCTGCATCTGCATCGGGCGTCAGAACGTGCTGCCCATCCGCTACAACCCGCGCGCGCCGTTCCACGAGCGGTACCAGATCTCGAACCCCGTCGAGGGCCGTCTGCGTGAGCAAGCGATCAAGGACGCCCGGACGCTGGTCGAGGCGCTCGGCTACGACATGGACACGGTGGAGTTCGCCGTCCGCGAAGACGTGCTCTACGCCATCGACTTCCTCAACCCAGCGCCGGACTTCGACAACTTCTCGATCAAGGAAGACAACCAGCCGCCGTGGCGGGATGAGCACCGCTGGTGGAAGCACATTCAGAAGCCGTCGTCACCAAGTCCGATGCGGGCGTGACGGACCCCGTCGCCGCCTACCACGCGCTGCTCGAGGACGAGCGGCTGGCGGCGGCAAGCGCTGAGGTCCTGGCCGCGGGCCAGCGGGAGAGGCGGTTGATGTTCGGCGAGCGGCCGCTGTGCGTCGCCATCCGGCCGCAGCTGCTCACCCGCCGACGCTACGAGCAGGCGGTCTCGGCCGCCGAAGGCATCTACGGCGCGCTCGCCGCGCTCGAGAAGGCGGTGCTCAAGGACGACGAGCTTCGAGCCGAGCTCGGGCTCGAGCCCGAGGAGGAGCGGCTGGCGATGGCGGACCCCGGCTTCAGGTCGTCCTCGCCCTCGGTGCGGCTGGACAGCTTCTTCGCGGACGAGGTGCGCTTCGTCGAGTACAACGCCGAGTCGCCGGCCGGCATGGCCTACAGCGACCACCTGGCCGCGATCTTCGCGCGCCTCCCCGC
>VBJE01000141.1 GCA_005879675.1 Chloroflexota bacterium | reverse complement strand
CGCCGACGAATGGTTCGAAAGTTTGAGCAGAAGCCGATTCCTGATGACGTACTCAGGCGAGTGTTGGAGGTGGCGCGGCACGCGCCATCCGGGGGGTTTAGCCAAGGTTTTGACTTCATCGCTCAGCCGGACAAGCTCCAGTTCGGAATGGACAAGGAGGAAAACTGGCCCGTCCCGTTCTGGACAGTGGACACCTCGATGGCCATCATGCTGATCCTGTTGGCCAGCGTTAATGAAGGCCTTGGAGCTTGGTATTTCGGCATCACCCGTGGCGAGCACGACGTAGTGCGCGAACTTGGGGTACCTCCGTCCTGCACCATGCTGGGCGTCATCGCGCTCGGATATCCCTCCTCAGAGGACAAGCCTCGCGGCTCGGTTTTCACAATACGTCGCCGGCCATTCGAGGAGATGTTCCACATTGGGCGCTGGTGAGCCTGCGCAGCGATCGCAATCATCCCGACTCTTCTTGGGACGGGTGAGTCGCCGATGCCGCCGATAAGAGACGAGTATCAGCAGCGGTGGATCAATCCTCTTCTCTGCTGCGGGCCGTCACTTGGACAGTGATTTCAGCTTAGCCGACTCGAGTTCGGGCGGACTGCCGCCATGAATGTGAGTGCGCTCTATGCGGCCGATACTGTTCGACAAGTGAGGAGCAGTTACGCGAAGCACCAATGTTTGCAGTGGTGTTATTCGACTCAATGTACTCAAGAGGCTGTCGGACCAAAGAATAGAGAGGAGGGATCGCAATGGTTTCCTGGTGGATGGCAGGACTCATCGGAATCGTCGGCGGATTGGCCGGGGGGTTTCTAAGCGCGGCCGTCGTCGCGAGTCACCACGAAGAACTCTCATCTGATCTTCTTGAAAGGTGGGAGGGCTTCGTCAACCACCTGCGCGTCCCAGATACGCAGAGGGCCATGAGGTTGGCGAGTCGCGCAGCGAAGGATATCGATCAAGCATTGACAGATATCAGAGTTCTCGGTTGGTCAACAACGGTACTTGGGGGCATCCTTACTGCCATCGGTATAGTCGTTGGGTTGGCAGGGCCCTCCCTGGCGACATGGATCACAGAAGGGCAGTGGCCGCCAAGCCCGCCATCATGGCTTCCCATTGAATTACTGAGAGCGATGCTGGTTCTGTTGGGCGTGCTCGCCGTTGTTTTGCTCGCGGCGCTATTGGCCGTTGGGCCTGTCGACACGCTTATCCGGCGCATCAATCGGTCGGGCACTGGTCGGCGTCAGCCTGCTCTGCCCGCCGACAGCGCAGGAGCTTGAAGCGGGCGTCCTCGCACAGCAGACGGTGGCAGGTGAAGGGCCGACGTAGAGGCCCAGCCATTCCCGCTGTGTCTTGACCGGTAGCGCATTGCATGGACGGCAATGCTTGCGATAAGGCGAGCTTCTAGCTAGCATCTCGGGCCTCGCGTCCTTATCTATGTGTGACCGTGACGCCATCTATGTGTGACCGTGACGCCGAGCCCTTGCTGCGGATAACCCTCTGGGGCTACTGATCCTCGGAATGTAGGCCAGAGCCGCATTGCCCTATTTTGAAGTCAAAAAGCTGTGGCTCCGGTGGAGTGACCCTGCCTGACGGCTTGGTAGGAACGGCCTTATCGACCTGTTGGCGTCTGCATCAAGCCGCGAAGGCCGCCCAAATTGGCAGCCAGAAAACAAATTGATTGCAAGCCTGGACAGGCCGCGCCTCCCGAATTAGGCTAGTGTCGAATCGCTGCCGAGGTTGGGAAGCACCCTCGCCAGCCCTGAGATGGACGTGTGTCGTGGTCACCGAAGCGAAATAAATGTGATGGGACGCCGGTGAACATCACGCTCGCAACGTTCAACGCGAACAACCTGTTCCTCCGCTACCGATTCATGGACAAGTACCCGGGCAGTCCGCCGTCCAAGAAGCCTCCTGCCGAGCTCGATACTCGCGTAGTCGATCCGAAAGCGGCGGACGATGCCCGCTTCAAATTCCTCCCCATGTATCAGCGCGGCATGTTCCGGGTCTTCAACGAGGACCAGCGAAGGATTGAGGCCAAGGTACTGGGTGACGGCGATCCCCCCGACATTGTCTGTCTTCAAGAGGTCGAGAGCATGCTGGCGCTGCGCGAGTTCAACGAGCGCTATCTCGGCAAGCACTACGACCATGCACTGGTCATCGATGGTCGCGACCTGAGGCAGATTGACGTCGGGCTCCTGAGCACGCGGAAGATCCTGGACGTGCGCACGCATGTCGACGACCGGACGTCCGACAAGAAGGACTACGTCTTTCGCCGTGACCTGTTGGAGGTCGTCCTCGACCTACCAGGTCAGAGAACGCTCACCGTCTTTATCGCGCATCTCAAGAGCAAGTTCACCGGCATCAATATCAAGGACAAGGCGGCGGAGACGGCCAAAAGCGATGCAACCCGCCTGCGGGAGGCTAGAGCTGCTGCCAAGATCATCCGCTCGCGATTCCCGGGTGCGAAGTTCAAAAGCGAGTTGTTTGCCTTGTGCGGGGATTTCAACGATGAGCCCGAGTCGGATCCGGTGGGGCCGTTGGTCCGAGATCTCGGCCTCGAGAACGTTATCGACCGGCTCCCCGCCGAAGAGCGATGGACCCACTGGTGGAAGGGCCGCAACCAAGTCGGGCAGCTGGACTACATCTTGCTTTCGCCGGCGCTGGCCAAACTCGCCAAGTGGCCTCCCTCCATCGAGCGCCGCGGCATTGGCTTCAAGTCGACGAGCGTCGGCGGGATGATGCTTCCGAAACAGACCAATCTCGTCCGCCGAGCTAACACTGAGCCGACGAAGGTCGCCTTCGACTTCCTGCGCTTTCCAACGGTGACCGCAAGCACCGCCGCGTCCGATCATGCACCGGTGCGCATCCGGCTTGCGCTCTAGCGCCGACCATCGATATCCGGCTAGAACATTACGGGCTGATCGTTCGCATTCTGGTCACCGACGGCCTGAGTATTCGAATATGTCGTCCACCCAAGGCCTCCGGCTCAAAAGCTTGCGATAAGGCGAGGTTTAGCGGGAGCAACCGCCGACCAAGCATGCGCGATCCGGCCCCCAGCGCGGAACCGAGACTTCTTTTTGCCCTATGGCGGACCTGCTTCAATTGCCACGCGATTCGCTTGCGAACAGAACGTGCCCTGATTAAGACCACTCGATCGAGACTGGCCGCCGCTCTCTCGGCGGCTACGACCATTGCGTCGTGGAGGGAGATCTCGCTCCGCGACGGATACAGGTTTCACCAGCATGTCCTTGTGTCGGTGTCGTTAGGCGTCGAGATCACCTTTACGTAATGCGAATAGGTGTCGTCGCTGACGATCTGACCGGCGCGTGCGACAGCTCCGTGGCCTTCCTCGCGATGGGATCCGTCGGCGTGACCCTCTGGCCCCTTCGGATTGATCCCGCGTGGAACTGCATCGCGATTAGCACTGAGTCTCGAGACGAGCGCGTGCAAACGTCGACGCACCGCTCTTCGGAGGCCGCGGCTGCATTGAGGAAGGCCGGAGTCGATGTCTTGTTCAGAAAGGTCGACTCCCTGATGCGTGGAAACGTGGCGGCGGACATCGCCGGAACGCTCGAGGTGTCGAACGACGGCTGCGTGCTGGCGCCGGCGATCCCGGAAGAAGGGCGAATCACAGTTGGTGGCCGCCAGCAATGGCCAGGCGGTCACGTTGACCTGATGGCGATGCTTCAGCAGGCGGGAATCAACGCGATATTGGGATCACCGGCGGATGCCGAAACGGACCTCGTAGTCGTCTGTGACGCGACTACAGCCGACGACCTGGAGCGAGTCGCCCGCGAGATCGCCTCTGCCGACCCTCGACCAATCGTCGCCGGCGCATCCGGTCTCGCGTCACGATTGCCGGCTGCCTTCGGGTTCGACGAAACCTCGCATCACCGATGGCGACCATGCAAGCGGCCTGTCGCCATCGTCGGCACTCGCGCGGCGATGGCGCAGGTGCGGGTCGCCGTCGACGGCGGCAGAGACGTGATCGTGCTCGGGCCGGACGAGCTGCCCGGCGATCTCGACGGGCACGACGGAATCGTCGTCACGGGTGGTGAGACCGCGGCCCGCATCATGCGGTGGCTTGGAGCGGAGACGATCGAGCTGCGCGGAGAGGCTCAGCCGCGGGTTCCCGTCGGAGTCTGCGTCGGCGGACAACACGACGGCATGCCGATCGCAGTCAAGTCCGGCTCCTTCGGAACCGACGATGCCATCACACTCGCCCTGGACGCGCTGGCACGCGGTGGCTGACCGCATGCCTCGCCTGGTGATCTCGTCCGGCGATCCTGCGGGCGTCGGGCCGGAGGTCACGATCAAGGCGATCGCGCATCTCCCAACAGGCGTGGCCGAGTGCATCGTCACCGGCGATCCGGCCCTGCTCGAACAAACCGCTCGCGCCCTGGATCTTCCACCCCTTCCACACGTCGAAGCTGCCGGCAAGGCCACTCACACAAGGAAGGGAGAGCTGAGCAAGGAAGCGGGGCAGGCCGCCGTGGAGGCGGTGACCAGGGCGGTTGAGCTGATCGAGGCGGGGAAGGCCGATGCCCTCGTCACGGCGCCGATCAATAAGGAGGCGATCAGACTCGCGGGATACCCGTGGCCCGGCCACACCGAGATGCTCGCCGACCTCACTCACGCCGAAGACGTCCGCATGCTGCTCACGTCAGACCCAGGCGATCGAGGCCGTGACGCGAGAGCGCATCCTGCGCACCATCGAGCTCGCGGCGGAAGCCGGTCACATGCTCGGTATTCACCAGCCGCGAATCGGCGTCGCTGGCCTGAATCCGCACGCGGGGGAGGCAGGACTCTTCGGCGACGAGGAGCAGAACGAGATCGCCCCCGCGGTGAACAACGCAAAACAAAAAGGGATCGACGTCACTGGTCCCTGGCCGGCCGACACGCTGTTCTGGCGCGCGGTGAACGGTGAGTTCGATCTCGTCGTGGCGATGTACCACGACCAGGGTCACGTGCCGGTCAAACTGCTGGGCTTTGACGCCGGCGTCAATATCTCGCTCGGACTGCCCATCATCCGAACGTCGGTCGACCACGGAACCGCGTTCGACATCGCGGGCAAGGGGATCGCGCGCTGGGAGAGCATGGGCACCGCGATCACGGTCGCGGCCGAGATCGTCAGGCGGAGGCAGGCGAGCCGAGACCTTTGATCCGCCCGAGGCCTTCGTCGGTCGATCCCGCCGGGCGGTACTCCAGGCCGACAAAACCCGCGTACGCGGTGCCCGGCTCGTGTCTGCCGGGCGCGTCGACGATCTGCACGTGAGCGATCAAACCGAAATTCTCGCGTAGAGCCTCCACCGGGTCTTTCCCAGCGCGATGAATCCAAGCTCCATGGCGCTAGGCCTGGTCGTCGACGTAGCCCAGCACGGCGTCCGCCGCCACCAGTTCCGGGCTCTCTTCGACGGCGATCTCCAGGACGCCATCGGCGGGAGCCGTGACGCCAACCGTCGCCTTCTCGGTTTCGATGTTCACCACCGTGTCGCCGGCCTTCACCGTCTCGCCCGCCTCGAAGAGCCATTCGGTAACCGTGATCTGCTCCACCAGGCCCACCCCCTGCAGCACGATCGGTTTCTTCACCGCGCCACCGATTCGTGGCTGCGCTTGGCCGGCGGGCGCGAGTATTCAACCGCACGCTTGGCCGCCGCGACGATCTCCTCGGCGGCCGGCACGACCGCGCGCTCGAGGACCGGCGCGAACGGTATGTGCGCGTTCTTGGCGCCGACGCGCTCGACTGGAGCTAACAGGTCGGCGAACAGCTCCTCTGTGATCCGGGCCGAGATCTCAGCCCCCACGCCGCCCGACACCCATCCCTCATGGCAGATCACCGCCCGGCGTGTTTTGGCGACGGATCGAGCGATGGCTTCGAAATCCAGCGGCACGATCGTGCGCAGGTCGATGAGCTCCGCATCGATCCCCTGCTCGGTCGCGAGTGTCTCGCAGGCCTGGGCGCCGTTGATGGCCATGCCCGAGTAGGCCACGATGGTCACGTCTTTGCCTTCGCGGCGCAAGGCCGCCTGTCCCAGCGGGACAGTGTAGTAACCCTCGGCCACTTCACCCTTCACGGGCTGGATCCGCTTGTTCTCGAGATAGATCACCGGGTTGTCGTCAAGGATCGACTGAATCAGGAGGCCCTTGGCGTCGGAGGGGGTCGACGCCGCCACCACCTTCAGCCCTGGCACGTGTGCGAAGAGCGCCTCGATGCTTTCAGAGTGCTGAGCCGCCGCGGACTTGATCACTCCATCGGCTGCCCGGAGGACCATGGGGACACTGACCTGGCCGCCGAACATATAGCGGAACTTGGCGGCCTGGTTGACGATCTCGTCGAATGCGCCGAGCGTGAACTCGACAAAGCTCATCGACGCGACGGGCCGCAATCCCGTGGCCGCGGCGCCCACGCAGGCCGCGACGATGACCGACTCCGAGATCGGCATGTCGATCACCCGATCGCCGAACTCGTCGAACAGGCCTCTGAACTGGCCGAAGCTTCCGCCCCAGCGAATGTCGAGCCCCATCACGATGACCTTCTCGTCGGCCCGCATCGCTTCGCGCATCGCGTCGTTCGTGGCTTGACCGAAGCTCAGGTATGCCATCGGTTACCTCCCGCCGCCCACAGGGGTCGGAGCGAAAAGGTCGTCCAGCGCCGACGCGGGATCCGGATC
>VBJE01000140.1 GCA_005879675.1 Chloroflexota bacterium | reverse complement strand
AACATCCACACCGTCTTTTCTGGCTTCGACATCCTCCTTATGGCGTACCTGGTGCATAAGTCGCAGTTCATTCCCAGAGCTATCGGAGTCCTGTTGGCGATCGACGGCCTGGCCTACCTCGTCTATAGCTTCGCGGCCATTCTGGCACCAGGCTTCGCAACCCAGCCGCGCGAATGGCGATGTGCTTAGCTGGCCGATGAAGACCGCTGGTCGGATCGCAGCGCAACACCGCTCTTGACTCGACCAGGTCGGCGCGCCAGATGCTCGTTTAGCTGCTCGATGACCTCTAGATCAAACTGCCTGGAAACGTAGCGCGGTGGGGGACCGTCGACTTTGACGGTCAATTTCTTCACGAGCTTCACCAACGAGTCATAGAGCCGGACCGCAGCGTGCAGCCAGAGCTGATCATCACCGTAGTCCCAGTCAGACGACACATGCAACCGACTGTTGGCTCGATTTTGTGCAGTGCGCTCGGGGCTCGATGGGCGTCTGGTCCGCTGCCAGTCGATGTAAGGCAATTTGCTTGTCACGAAGTAGGGGCGTGTCGAGTTTGGGTTCGTGCCGAGAGTCGCCTCCCGCGTTTTGGCCAACCCTTCAGGGATCAAATAGCAGTTGTAGTCCTCGGCTTCCGCCTCGTCATCTGACGGAATTGCTTGGATCTGCTGTGTAACCAGGTCGGGGCCACGCAGTCCTCCGCAGACGAGGATGAAACCCGTTTTGTGCGCGAGGTCAAGCAGACGCTGCTCGTCGTCTCGACTCAATAGGACCTGGATTTGACGACCCAAGCTAGACCCCTACGAAAGTTACAGGGATTCCATCCGGGTTGTCAGGAGAGTTCACAATATCCCAACCTGCGGCTTGATCCCTCGCAACGGGACGGCTGGCCGAATCTCCAGAAATCTTGACCAGCCAAGCTCGTCCAGCCTGGTCTGGGTGGTCGGGGGCCGGGATTCGAACCCGCGGGCGGGTCGGCGAGGCCACCGGCGAGGCAGCGGGCATGCGGCCGGGCGACCGCCGAGCCTCGGATCGGGGATCTCGCTAACGGTGCGCGACCTCCAAAGCCATTCGCTTACGTGAACGTGATCGGGATCATGACGCGGTCGAGGTAGAAGCCGACGTCGAACCAGATCGAGCGGAAGAGGAAGGCGTTCACCAGATACCGGCCGGGGGCGATGTCCGCGGGGACGGGGATGCTCGTCTGGAAGGTCTGCGAGGCTCCCGGCGCAAGGTCGATCGACGTCGGCGTCGAGGTCAGCTTGGGGAAGCGAGCGTCGGCGACGGAAAGCGCCTGTCCCACGTCCGCGACCATGTTCGCAGGGCCAAAGAACGTGTAGACGATCAGGCCAGGCCCCGTAGTCGGATCGGGGTTGAATACATTGACGCTGAAGGGCAGCGTGCTTCCGCGGGCGACGGTCGCCATATAGCTCGCCAATGTGATCACGGGCGACTTCGAGCGCTCGAGCTTCTCGCGCATCTCTTCCTCAGAAGGCGCCGCGAAGTCGAGGCCCTTCTTCTCGGCGTCCTTGCGATGCTCCTCGATCTCCTTGAGGATCCGGCTTAGATGACGGAGCTTGTCCTTTTTCTCGGCCATGTCGCGCCTCCCGTTGTCTGCTGGACGACTCACCACCCTACTCGTTGCGTCGGCATTTGACGACTTCCTTCTGGAAATACGACATGGACGGGAGCTCGGAATGGCATCGACCGGCGAATCGGCTCGCGGCGCACTCAGATCTCGACCACGCCCACGCCTCCATCGACCGTCACCAGCTGGCCATCGTGGAGCCGAGCCGTGGCATTGCCCGTCCCGACTACCGCGGGTATTCCGTACTCGCGGGCGACTTGTGATGCGTGGGCGCCGACGCCGCCGGTGTCCGTGACGACCGCGGCCGCACGGCTGAAGAGCGGCGTCCAGGCAGGTGTCGTGACAGGTGCCACCAACACGTCGCCTACCTGAAGCCTTGTGAAATCATCCAAGCTGCGGATGATCCGGACCGGACCATGAGCACGGCCCGGGCTAGCCGGCACACCCGACACTCCGGAGTCAGAGCCGCCTGGAATACGGACGGCGCGATCGAACTTCGCCTGCAACTTGATGAACAGTGGTGGCAGAGTTCCAACCGTCAGAGGAGCAGACAGCCTCCTGCGATGTTGCCATGTCGCCCGCCTTCGCTCGGCGACATCTCCGAGCCCGGACACCTTGGCGTCAAGCGCGGCGAGTACCTCTTCGCGGCGCAAGAAGTGCACCTGGTCCGGTTTGCTGATGACGCCGGCGTCTGCGAGGTGCATCCCAATCCGGCGCAAAGCTCTCCGCATTACCGGCCAACCAAGGGTCAGGTACGAGACCTGCTCCTCCCGCAGGGGTTGGATGCGCTGCGCCACAGCAAGCCTTCTCTCGAATCGTTGACGCAGCCTCGGGCTGCGACTAAGCGTTGCCCTGGCGCGACCTTCGGCCGCCCGGCGCGAAGCGCTTAGGCGCTGACGGCGTTCGGCGATTACAGCAGCTGACTCATGGCCGAGGCTAAGCTCGCCAAGCGTTGGGTGAAACCAGTCCAAGCTCTGAACGGCGTGGCCACCGGATCCCACGTCGGCGGCGACAAGACCCTGGAGCAAGTCGGCGTAGGAGCCTCCGATCAGCGGATGGAGGTGCTTGCGGTAGAAGTCCGCAAGAGGCACTTCCGCCTTCCAGCCAAAGCCGGCCACGGCGGTTATCGACGTGAAATAGTCGCCGGCGTCGGATGCCAGCCGATCGATCATCTCCACGAGCTCTGCCGGCGATGCGCTGTCAACACGCTTGACCGCCTCAGCGACCAGTGCTTGATGTTTCGGCAAGACGTCGTGGCGCCACTCGTTGATGAACAGATCAACGCCCAGATGCGCCAGTGGTGGGACCACCATCACCGCTCGGCGAGGCCGGATGAAGAGATTCGCGATCACTCGCAGCAAGAGACCCGTTATCCCGAGCGCCCCGGTCAGGATGACATCGACCGAGTAGTAGTACCAACCGTTGAGCACGATGTGGGCAGGCTCGCGCCATGGCATGCTGATCCAGCCGCCCTGAAGCTCGTGGAAACGGCGCTCGAGCCTATTCACCAGCCAGCTTTCGAAGAGTGGCGTCACCGGATCGCCAAGCCACTCGCCCAGCCTGAAGTTCCGGACGTAGCCTCCAGGCACGGTTGGTTCCCAACTAACCTGCTCCGGCATAGCAGTGATGGGTCGTGACTGCAGCAGGTAGAGCTTGCCGTCAGCGATCGCCCATTCGATGTCCTGAGGAGCGCCGAGATATGCGGCGGCTTTGATTGCCAGGTCTGCAACCGCCACCGCATCGGCGGCGTCGATGGCGCCCTCGGCGTGTCGACTTTGCGCCGCCAAACCATCGCGCACCAGCCACTCATCAGCGTCGGTTTGCCCCGAGACCAGCCTTTCCCCGAGTCCACGAACAGCATTCACGACCGATTCGGCCCGATCTCCAGTGACGGGGTTGGCGGAGTACGCAACGCCGGCCGAAGTGGCGTCGACCATCGTTTGAACCAGCACCGCTACAGCGCCCGTGACGCCCCCGGCCCGCTCAGTCGAGTAAGCGCTGACGTGGCCACTCGACTCGGAATCCCAACAACGGCGGATCGCT
>VBJE01000187.1 GCA_005879675.1 Chloroflexota bacterium | reverse complement strand
CGGGTCGTAGTACTCGTCCAGCCCCGAGGCGGTGAACACGATGCCGATGTCGACCTGCTGCTTGGCGGCCGCCGCCGGGTCGTCGACGTGCACGAGCTTCAACCCGACGGCATCGAAGAGGATGTCCAGTCCGGTCGGGATGTCGCCGCTGTACCCGATCGTGTACGCCTGGGCGACGGTCCGGGTCGAAACCTGGGCGATGACGAAAAGCACGGTGGGCGTCGCGACCGCGGCGAGCCCGATGGCGATGAGCGTGCGACGGTCGCGAAGTATCTCGCGCAGCTCCTTGCGAAAGACGATCCAGACGGCGCTCACGATGCCGCCACCAGGGACAGGAACGCGTCTTCCAGGTCCTGGAACTTGCCGCGAACCTCGGCCGTCGGACCACTCACGACCACGCGGCCCTCGTGGATGATGGTCACCCGGTCGCACAACCGCTCCGCGTCATGCAGCACATGCGTGGAAAAGATCACGCACTTGCCGCGACTCTTCGACTCGACCATGAATTCGCGAATCTCACGCGAGGCGAGGACGTCGAGGTTCGAGGTCGGCTCATCGAACATCAGCACCGGCGGGTCGTGGACGATGGCGCGCGCGATCGCGACCTTCTGCTTCTGACCCGAGGACAGGCTCTCGGCGCGCTGCCTGGCGAACGAGCCCATGTCCAGGCGTTCGAGCACCGTATCCACCCTGCGCTTGAGATCACCGTCGAATCCGCCAGTGCGCCCTGCGCGCGCCCGGCCCACGCCGCTCAATTCGGCGAAGTAGGCGATGTTCTCGCGGGCTGAAAGCCGAGGGTAGATTCCGATCTCGGCGGTGACGACGCCGACGCGGCGGCGCACCTCCTCGGGCGCAATCCGCGTGTCGAATCCGAGCACCTCGACCGAGCCCGCGTCGGGCGCGAGCAGCGTGCAGATGACGCGCAGCGTGGTCGTCTTCCCCGCCCCGTTGGGCCCGAGGAGGCCGAAGATCTCGCCGCCGCGGGCCTCGAGCGAGATTCCGCGCAGCACCTTGTTCGACCCGAGCGACTTCTCGAGTCGGTCGACCCTGACCGCCGCTTCGTTCACCTGTTCTTGGGGGTTCGCCTCGTTGCGGTGGACCGAGGTTTGGGGGGCGTCTTGGGCTTGGTGCCAGCTTTGGGCTTGGCCGCCGCCTTCGCCACACGCTTTGCCGGCGCGCGTTTGGCCGGGGCTCGTTTGGCCGGGGCGCGTTTCGGCTCCGGCTTCTGCTCCACCGCTGCCTCCACCTCGGCCGTGGCCGGCTCCTCGGCCGCCGCCGGCTCTAATGAGGCGACGCCCACCGAGCTGGACAGCGTGCGGTGACAGGTCTCGCACGTGACGATCGTGCGTACCAGCGCGCCGAGGTGATGCTCCTCGCGACGCAGGTTGCGCGTGCGGCTGCAGAAGTTGCAGAAACCCACCTCGGTCGCGACGTCGACATGTCCGGGCCGCTTGTTCATCGCCGGCTAGGTTACCGGTTGGTGCTAGACTCTCGCGAGCTCGCCTTTAAGTCCTGGCCAGAGAGCCAGGGAAGGAGATTTTTTCATGGCCATCACGTCGCGGCCGCGGCATGCGCGCCGGGCGCTCCAATCCAAAAGATCCGTCTACCTGGCGGTCACGGTAGGCAGGTAGCGGTGGCCATCATTTCAAAACTCGGACACGTGATCGAGAGCCAGCAGTTCTCTCGCGCCGTTCTCGAAGAGTTGATCGCGCGCGCAGACGAGATCAAGCGCGAGCCGCACCGGTTCATGGGCCGGCTGGCCGGGCAGGTGATGGCGGCGCTTTTCTACGAACCCTCGACACGCACGCGCCTTTCGTTCGAGGCCGCGATGCTCCGGCTCGGCGGCCAGACGATGGGCACCGACAACGCGCGCGAGTTCTCGTCCGCCGCCAAGGGCGAGACTCTCGAAGACACGGTCCGCATCGTCAGCGGATACGCGGACGTGATCGTGCTGCGCCACAACGAAGAAGGAGCCGCGAAACGCGCGGCCGCGGTCAGCACCGTGCCGGTCATCAACGCCGGCGACGGCCCCGGACAGCACCCGACGCAGGCGCTTCTCGACCTCTACACGATCCGCGCCGAGCTGAGCAAGATCGACGGAGTGCGGGTGGCGATGGTCGGGGACCTCGCCAACGGCCGCACCGTGCGCTCGCTGACCTACCTGCTCAGCAAGTTCGAGGACGTCAAGGTCTGGTTCGTCGCCCCGCCGGAGGTGGCGATGCGCGACGACCTGAAGGCGCACCTCGACGAGCACCAGGTGCCGTGGGTCGAGACGCAGGACCTGGACGCGGTGCTGCCCGAGGTCGACGTCGTCTACATGACCCGGATCCAGAAGGAGCGGTTCACCGATCCCGAGACGTACAACCGCGTGAAGAGCGTCTACCGGATCGACAAGGGCTCGCTCGAGCGCATGCGCAAGTACGCGATCCTCATGCACCCGCTGCCGCGCGTCGACGAGATCGCACCCGAGGTCGACGAGGATCCGCGTGCGGCCTACTTCCGGCAAGCCCGCAACGGTCTGCACATCCGCATGGCCCTCCTCGACCGGCTGCTCACGTGAGCGTCACCCTCAAAGCCACCGTGATGGACGCCGACCAGATCCGGCGTTCCCTGTCGCGCATCGCGCACGAGATCGTGGAAAGGAATCGCGGCACCGAGGACGTCGTGCTCGTCGGCATCGTCAGCAAGGGCGACGTGCTCGCGCGGCGACTCGCCACGACCCTCAACCAGCTCGAAAGGACCCAGGTCGTGTTCGGAAAGCTCGACGTCACCGCACATCGCGACGACCTGCACCTGCGGCCGCCTGACGGCCACAGAACCGCGAGCGACGTGCCGGACATCGGCGGCAAGGTCGTGGTGCTCGTCGACGACGTCATCCACCACGGGCGCACGGCACGCGCCGCGATGGATGCGCTGATGGACTTCGGGCGCCCGCGCGCCATCCAGCTGGCGGTGCTCGTGGACCGCGGCCATCGCGAGCTTCCCATCCGGCCCGACTACGTCGGCAAGAACGTGCCCACCGCGGACTCCGAGCGCATCGAGGTGCTCGTCGCCGAGGAGGACGGCATCGACCAGGCGGTGATCGTTGCCGGCTAAGCGCTCGTACGCAGCCCTCGTCCTGGAGGACGGCCGCTCGTTCGTCGGCATGCCGCTGGGCGCCGATGTGGCCGGCGAGGGGGAGGTCGTCTTCAACACGGCGATGACCGGCTACCAGGAGGTCCTGACCGACCCGTCGTACGCCGGCCAGATGGTCTGCATGACCTATCCCCTCCAGGGCAACTACGGCGTCCGCGCAGCGGACGCTGAGTCTGCACGGCCGTGGGCGCGGGCGCTGATCGTGCGCTGGGCGTGCCCGGTCCCGAGCCATCACTCGAGCGAGGGCTCGCTCGACGACTACCTGCGGCTCTGGAAGGTGCCGGCGATCGCTGACATCGACACGCGCGCGCTGACGCGCCACATCCGGGCCCACGGGGCGCTGCGGGCAGTGCTGGTGCATGAATCCGTCCCCCTGACCCAGGCTCGCCTTGCCGAGCTGGCCGTCGCCGCCAGGGATGTCACGCCGCTGGGCGAGCAGGACCTCGTCGCCCAGACGTCCCGCACGACGAGGGAGGAATGGCTCGAGCCTTTGCCCCCCGAGCTCAGGACGACTCGAAGGGCCGACGGCGAGGGCCTCCTCGTGGTGGTCGTCGACTACGGGGTGAAGGCCAACATCCTCCGCTCGCTTCGTGAGCGCGGCTGCCGCGTGCTCGTGCTACCGCACACCGCGACATGGGAGGACGTCAAGGCCGCGGGCGCGGACGGGCTGGTGCTGTCGAACGGCCCCGGAGACCCGGCGGTGCTCGAAGGCCCCGTGGAGCTTGCAAGGCAGGCGATGGGTCAGGTGCCAACGTTCGGCATCTGCCTCGGCCACCAGGTCCTCGGCCGGGCCGCGGGCGCGACCACGTCGCGACTTCCCTACGGCCATCACGGCGCCAACCATCCTGTCAAGGACTTCGATACCGGGCGCGTCCACATCACGAGCCAGAACCACGAGTTTCAGGTGGACGCGGCCTCGATCCCGAGCGGCGACTTCTACGTGTCGCAGCGCAACCTGAACGACGGGTCCGTCGAGGGCTTGGGCCACCGCACGTTGCCGGTGTTCAGCGTCCAGTACCACCCCGAGGGCTGCCCTGGCCCACAGGACAACCAGCACCTGTATGACCGGTTCCTGGAGATGGTGCGGGAACGCGCTCCCCTGGTCCGAGCGGTGTCCGGCATGAGGGAGGAGCCGCGGCCGCGCAAGGTCCTGATCCTCGGCTCTGGCCCGATCGTGATCGGCCAGGCCGCCGAGTTCGACTACGCCGGCACGCAGGCCTGCAAGGCGCTGCGCGAGGAGGGGATCGAGACGGTCCTCGTCAACTCCAACCCGGCGACGATCATGACCGACGAAGAGGTCGCCGACCGCGTCTACCTCGAGCCGCTGACCGTCGAGGCCGTGGAGAAGGTGATCGAGCGCGAGCGGCCGGACGCGCTGCTGCCCACGCTCGGCGGCCAGACCGGCCTGAACCTCGCCACCGACCTCGCCAACGCCGGCGTCCTGGAGCGCCATCGCGTGCGCCTGCTCGGCGCCTCCATCGACACCATCCGCAAGGCCGAGGACCGCCAGGCCTTCAAGCAGATGCTCGAGGAGATCGGCGAGCCGGTACCCCTGTCGCGCGTGTGCGAGTCGATGGACGCGGTAAAGGACTTCGCCGCCGGCGCCGGCCTGCCGCTGGTCATCCGGCCCGCGTACACGCTCGGGGGGACGGGAGGCGGCTTCGTGACGACCGATGCCGACCTGGAGCGGGTGGCGGTTCGCGGGCTCGCCGCATCGCCGATTCACCAGGTCCTCGTCGAGCGATCGCTGTGGGGCTGGAAAGAGATCGAGTACGAGGTGATGCGGGACGGCGCGGACACGTGCATCACGGTCTGCAACATGGAAAACCTCGACCCGATGGGCGTGCACACGGGCGATTCCATCGTCGTCGCCCCGGCGCAGACGCTCTCCGACCGCGACCACCAGATGCTGCGGTCGTCGGCGATCCGCATCATCCGGGCCCTGGGCATCGAGGGTGGCTGCAACGTCCAGTTCGCGCTGGACCCGAAGAGCTCGGGCTATTACGTCATCGAGGTCAACCCGCGTGTCAGCCGCTCGTCCGCGCTCGCGTCCAAAGCGACGGGCTATCCCATCGCTCGCGTCGCCGCGAAGGTCGCGGCCGGCAGGCGGCTCGAGGAGATCCGGAATGAGATCACCGGGCGCACGTTTGCCGCCTTCGAACCGGCGCTCGACTACTGCGTGGTCAAGATCCCGCGCTGGCCCTTCGACAAGTTCCCGGCCGGCGACAGGCGGCTGGGGACGCAGATGGCGTCGACAGGCGAGGTGATGGCCCTGGAGCGCACATTCGAGGCCGCGCTGATCAAGGCGATGCGCTCGCTCGAGCAGAAGCCACCGGCGACGTGGGAGCTGGGGCCCGAGACGATCAACCAGCCCAACGACCGGCGCCTTTTCGCCCTCCTGGACGCGCTGCGCAACGGCGCCTCGCCGGCTTCGCTCGCCGAGAGCAGCGGCATCGATCGCTGGTTCATCGACCGGCTGGCGAACATCGCCCGACTGGAGGTCGACGGCTCTGTCCGCGACCTGCGGCGCGCGGGCTTCTCGGACGCGATGATCGAGGCGCTGCGGGGCGAGACTGTCGAGCCGGTGCTGCCGACCTACAAGCTTGTCGACACCTGCGCCGGGGAGTTCGAGGCCGCGACGCCCTACTACTACTCCTGCTGGGAGGAAGAGGACGAGGCGGCCGCCGTCGACGGCCGGACGGTGGAGGTCATCGGCTCGGGACCGATCCGGATTGGGCAGGGAATCGAGTTCGACTACTGCTCGGTCCACGCCGCGTGGGCGCTGCGCGAGGCCGGGGTGCGGGCGGTGATGGTGAACTCCAACCCGGAAACCGTCTCCACCGACTTCGACACCTCAGACCGCCTGTACTTCGAACCGCTCGACCTCGACGGGGCGCTGCATGTCGCGCGTGTGGAGGAGGCGAGCGGCGCGCTCGTCCAGTTCGGCGGGCAGACTGCGATCAACCTCGCCCAGCCTCTCGACGAGCACCAGGTCACGATCCTCGGCTCGAGCGTGGAGGCAATCGACCTCGCCGAGGACCGCCGCGCGTTCGCGCGATCTCTCGACGCCATCGGCATCCCCCAGCCCATGGGCGGCACGACCACGACCGTCGAGGAGGCGGAGGCCATCGCCGAGCGCAGCGGATACCCCGTGCTTGTTCGCCCGTCGTACGTGCTCGGCGGCCGGGCGATGGAGATCGTCCGCAACCGCGAGGAGCTGCGTCGCTACATGGTCTGGGCGGTCGGCGCCATGCCGCGAGGCCAGGTGCTGGTCGACAAGTACCTGCAGGGAGTGGAGGTCGAGGTCGACGCGATCACCGATGGCGAGACGGTCGTCATCCCCGGCGTCATGCAGCACGTCGAACGCGCCGGGGTTCACTCGGGCGACTCGTACGCCGTGTACCCGGCGCAGGGTCTGGAGTCCGCCGCGCTCGACCACATCGTCGACTACACGGTCCGGATCGCGCGCCACCTTCGGCTGCGTGGGCTGGTCAACGTCCAGTACGTCGTTCATCGCTCGCGCGTCTACGTGCTCGAGGTCAACCCGCGCGCCTCGCGCACCGTTCCGTTCCTGTCCAAGGTGACAGGCGTGCCCATGGTCAAGCTCGCCACCCGCGTCATGCTCGGCGCGAAGCTCGCCGATCTGGGCTGGGCGACGGGTCTGGTGCCGCCCAGGCCGCTCGTGGCGGTCAAGGCCCCGGTGTTCTCCATGAACAAGCTGGCCGCGGTCGATTCCTACCTGGGGCCCGAGATGAAGTCGACCGGCGAGGCGATCGGGATCGCGGGCGACCTGCACGGTGCATTGCGCAAGGCGTTCGCCGCCTCGGGCATGCACGTCGAGCGCGGCAGCGCGGCCCTGCTCACGATCGCGGACGCTGACAAGCCTGAGCTCTTCCCGATCGTCTCTCGCCTGGTCGAGCTGGGCTGCCGGTTGGTCGCGACCGACGGCACGGCGCGGGCGTTGCGGGCCGCGGGTTTCTCGCCGCGCGTGGTGGCGAAGATCGGCGAGGAGGGACCGACCGTCGTCGACGTGATCGTCCGCGGCGAGGTGCAGCTGGTCATCAACACGATGTCGAACATCTATGAGGACCGCGGCGATGGCAACCCGGTCTTCAAGGACGGCTTCGAGATCCGCCGGGCGGCGGTCGAGCGCCTGATTCCCTGCCTGACCTCGCTCGACACCGCGACCGCGCTGCTGGAGTCGGCGGTCGCGGTCGCGGACGAGATGCAGGTGCGGACCATCGACGAGTGGCGGGAAGGCCTTGTTCCTGCTTGACGCCCCGATAACTCGTAGGCGCCAGGTGGCCCGCGGGATGTTCGTCCTGGGTCTCGAGGCGCCCGAGATCGCAAGCAGCGTGCGCGCCGGGCAGTTCGTCAACCTGGGCTGGGCCGGCGGGCCTCTGTTGCGCCGTCCGTTCTCGGTCTACCGAGCCGACGGCGACCACATCGAGGTCGTGCTGAAAGCTGTAGGCGCGGGCACGGCCCAGCTGCTCGGGATGGAGCTCGGCGACCGCGTCAGCTGCCTCGGCCCGCTCGGCCGTGGCTTCGAGCTTGCGGGCCGGAGCGCCGTGCTCGTCAGCGGCGGGCTTGGCGTCGCCCCGATGCCCCTGGTCGTGCGCGACGCAAGGACGTCGGGTATGGAGGTGACATGGGTCCACGGCGCCCGCACGGCGGCGGAGCTGTGCGCGGAGGCCGAGGGTGACACGTTGATCTGGGCGACGGACGACGGCTCGCAGGGGTTCCACGGCACCGCGGTCGCGGCCGCGCCGGATGGCGATGTCGTGGTCGCCTGCGGCCCCAACCGCATGCTGGCCGCGGTCGCGGAACGCTGGCCTCATGCGCAGGTTGCGGTGGAGACGTACATGGGCTGCGGCACGGGCGTTTGCCTCGGATGCGCGGTGCCGCTACGTCGCGGCGGCTACGACCGGGCGTGCAAGGAAGGTCCCGTCTATCACGCGGCGGACATCGACTGGAGCGCTCTGCCCTCGCACCTCGCGTACGCGGTGGGAGCGTGAACGCCGACCTTTCGGTCGACATACGCGGCATGCGACTCCGCGGCCCCGTCCTGGCCGCCTCGGGCACCTTCGGCTACGGCACCGAGGTCCCGCTGCTCGAGCGTCGGGCGCTGGGCGCGATGGTGTCCAAGGGCATCTTCCTGCGTGCGCGCGAAGGCACGGCGCCGCCGCGCATCGTCGAGACGCCGGGCGGGATGCTCAACGCGATCGGCCTCCAGGGTCCCGGAGTCGAGGCGCTCATTCGCGACTTCGCGCCCAGCTGGGCGGAGTGGGACTTCCCGGTCCTGGTGAACATCAACGGCGAGTCATCATCGGAGTACGGCGAGCTCGCGGCGCGGCTCGACGGCGTGCCCGGCGTCGCCGGGTTCGAGATCAACATCTCGTGCCCCAACGTCGAGCAGGGCGGCCTCTACTTCGGCAACGACCCCCGAGCCGCCGCGGCCGTCACCGAGGCGGTGCGCAGGCGCACGAAGCTGCCGGTGTGGGTGAAGCTGACGCCGATGGTGAGCGACATCGGCGTGATCGCGCGCGCGGTCGAGGGCGCCGGCGCCGACGCGCTGTGCGCCATCAACACCTTTGTCGGCATGTCGATCGACCTGAACGCCTACAAGCCGCGGCTTTCGTTTCGGACCGGCGGGCTCTCGGGTCCCGCGATCAGGCCCCTCGCCGTGCACCTCGCGCACCAGGCGGCGCGCGCGGTGCGCATCCCGGTGATCGGCATCGGCGGCATCACACGCGCCGAGGACGCGCTCGAGTTTCTCGTCGCCGGCTGCGCCGCGGTGCAGGTCGGCACGGCGACGTTCGTCAACCCGAAGGCCATCGCCGACGTGCACGACGGCATAGCCGCATTTCTCGAGGCGAAGGGCTTCTCCGCGCTCACCGACCTGCCCCGGTATCTTCCACGCGACTAGATGTCGACCGAGATCCCTCCGTCACGGCCGCAGTCGGAAGCACTCCAGATCCTCGCCACCGAGCACTGGAGCCTTCTGGCCACCCGCGCCCTGACGTACCAGGAGTCGCTCGGCCGGGTGAACATGTTTCTCGCCATCCTCTCCGGGGCGGTGATCGCGCTGGCGCTGGTCGCCCAGGCCGACCACTTCGGTCCGGCGTTCATCTCGATCGCGATCTTCATGCTCTCGGTCGTCCTGGTCACCGGCGTCTTCACCATCGCCCGACTGATGTCGCTCAACCGCGACGATTTCCGATGGGTCCTGGCGATGAACCGCCTACGACACGAATACCTGGAGCTGCACCCCGAGCTCGAACCGAATTTCATGACCAGCCCCTACGACGACCTACCGGGCGCTCTGCAGACGCTCGGCATCGACATCACCGGTGCGGATCGGCTGGGGTCGATGTTCCACGGCCTGCAGACGCTGCCGGGCGTGCTCTCCGTGATCGTGGCATCGGTCGCCGGCGCGATCGGCGGCCTGGTCGCGGCAGGTTTCGGGGCGCCGCCGGTGGTCGTCCTGCTCTCCGGCATGGCCGCGTTTGTGGTCGCGGCGGTTCTGATGGGGTTCTGGGGCCGCCGTTCGGTGCGGCGCCTGAGCCCGGACCTACAGGCTCGATTCCCCTCGCCGTCAAAATCGTCGCTCTAACCGCGCCGGGCCGCGCTATCGTCCGGGTGCACAGATGATCGCCGCTGAGCCTCCGGGCGAGCAGAGGCAGCCGCAGCTGCCTGAAGACGCCGGCGCGCTTCAGGTGCTGGCCACCGAGCACTGGAGCCTGTTGGCGATGCGCTCGTTGACGTACAGCGAGTCGCTAAGCCGGGTGAGCATGTTCCTGTCGGTCCTCGCCGGCGCGGTGATCGCCCTGGCCCTCGTGGCGCAGGCCGATCGATTCGGGCAGACGTTCGTCCTGATCGCGATTCTGGTCCTTTCCGTTGTCCTTTTCATTGGAGTGGCGACGGTCGTCCGGCTCGAAGTCCTGAATCACGACGACCTCCGCTGGGTGATGGGCATGAACCGGATCCGGCACGCCTATCTCGAGCGGCATCCTGAGCTGGAGCCCTACTTCGTGACCACGAAGCACGACGACTTCATCGGTGTTTCCACGACGCTTGGGTACGAGAGGACGCCGACCCGCGGCATCGGCCAGCTCGCCCACGGCATGCAGACTCTCCCGGGGATGGTCGGCGTGGTCGCGGCGGTGATCGCGGGGGCGTTGGTGGCCTTGATCGCCGACGCGCTGAGCGCGCCGACGGCATTGGTCGTGGCGGGTGCGGTAGGTGCGTTTCTCCTGACCATGGCGATGATCGGGATCTGGGGCATCCGCTCGTTCCTGCAGTTCCGCGCGAGCCATGAGCCGCGCTTCGCGAGCCAGGAGCTTCCTAAACAGCAATAGATCCGCGAATCAGCGGTCAGAATCGCTAGCTGTGCTGGAAGTCGAGGGCCTGGCCAAGCGCTACGGCGACGTGCTCGCCCTCCGCGACCTGACGGTCAAGGTGGACCAGGGGGAATGCCTCGTGCTGCTGGGCCGCAACGGCGCCGGCAAGACGACCGCGCTGCGCTGCATGGCCGGTGTGCTCCTGCCGTCGGCGGGGATGGTGAGGGTCGACGGCATCGACGCCGCCGACGACCCGGCCGGGGTGCGCGCTCTGGTTGGCCTCATGCCGGAGGTCCCGGGCCTGTACGAGCGGATGTCGGCCCGCTCCTATCTGGACCACTTCGGCGCGATCTACGACCTCTCCCCAGAGCTCCGCGGCCGGCGGATCGAGGACCTGCTCGAGCTCTTCGAGCTCTCGGACGCCGGCGACCGCTGGCTCGGCACATATTCCAAGGGCATGCGCCAGAAGGTCGCGCTCATCCGCGCCACGCTCCACCACCCGCGGCTCGTGCTTGCCGACGAGCCGACCTCGGCGCTCGACCCCGACAGCGCGCGGCGCGCGTGGATCTACCTGAAGGACCTGCAGAAGGAAGGGTGCGCGCTCGTGATCTGCACGCACAGCATGGAAGAGGCGGAGCACCTTGCCGGGGACATCGGCATCATGTCCAACGGCCGCGCGCTCGCGGTCGGCAACGTGGTCGAGCTGCGCCGCCGCTCCGGCCTCAAGACCCGCCAGGAAGTGCGGGAGCTACCGACCCTGCAGGACATCTACCTGGCAATCGTCGACAACCAGCGGATGGATCAGCGTGAGCTGGCCGAGACTCGAACGGCGTAAAGCGGCGTTGGTCGCAAAGCGCGACCTGCGCGACGCGGTCAGCGAGCTGCGCCTGATCGCCGCCATGGTCGCGCTGACGCTCGCGATCCCGCTCGCCTCCGGCACGGGGGTGCGGGCGCTCGCCGCGTTCGGCGGCGGGACCGCCGTCGTCAACCGGCTCTCGCTCGTCGGCGCCTTCTTCGTCGTCTTCATTCCCGCGAGCTTCTCCCTCGTGCTCGCGCTGGAGTCCTTTGTCGGCGAGCGCGAGCGGACCACCCTCGAGGTGCTGCTGTCGACACCGCTGCGAGAGGCCGAGATCTACGCCGGCAAGGTGGCTGCTGTCCTGGCGGTCTCGCTGACGCTTTGCTACGGCGGCCTCCTCGTCTACTGCTTCGTCACCTTTCCGGGACTCGGCTACTTCCCGCTCGCCATCCTGCTCGCGCTGGCGCTGTCGACGATCTGCCAGGTGGCGGCGATGGTCGCGGGGGCCGTGATCGTCAGCCTGAACGCGCGCACCATGCGCGCGGCCAACGTGATGGCGTCTTTCATCATCCTGCCGATGTCGGTAGTGCTCCAGGTCGAGGCGGCGCTCATCCTGGTCGGCCGGGCGGAGTTCCTCTGGGCGTTCGCGCTGATGATGGCCGTGGTCGCGCTGATCCTCCTGCGCATGGGGTTCAACGGCTTCTCGCGGGAGGCGCTGCTGGCGCGCGATGTCGGCCTGCGGCGGCCATGGCGCCGAGCGAACGCTGCGCTCCGGGCCAGCTTCAACCAGCGTCCAGGGTTGTTCAGGCTCGTGTGGATGCGACGCGTTCCGCTCCTCATCGCCGCCGCGGGATTTCCCCTCGGCGCCCTGGCCGGTTACCTCGCGGGACTGACGAACCTCATCCCCGCCAACGTGGTCCGGCCTGTGCTCAGCACCCTCGTGCGATCCACGGGCGGCGGCGGGGCGATCGACGAGGCGCTGCTCATCTTCAGCCACAACGTGCTCGCGTTTCTTCTCGTCGCCGGGCTCGCCGTCGTCTCGGCCGGGCTGAGCGGGTTCCTGCTGACCTTCGCGCCGGGCTTCATCCTCGGCTTCGCCGCCGCGCTGTCGTCATGGGCCTTCGCGCTGAGCGGGATCGTCCCGAACGGATTCGTGGAGATCCCCGCGGCGATCATCGCCGGGGGGCTCGCGATCCAGATCGGCGCGGCGGCGATCCACATGGACGCTCGCGGTGGATGGGCGGCGCGGGTGCTCGAGGCGGCTGCCGATTACGTGCGCGCGCTGCGCTGGCTGGTGCCGGCGCTGGCGGTCGCCTCGGTGCTCGAAGTCTTCCTCGGCTGACCGAACACCTCAGGCCTGAGGAGCCGCACGGCAAGCACGACCGCACCGGCCAGGACGGCCCCGATGGCCAGCGCCCACGGCGCCCCGAACAGCGTCGCCAGCGCGCCCGCCTGCGTCGCCCCGAGCGGCCCGACGCCGATCAACGCCTCGGCGTACAGCGCCATCACGCGCCCGCGCAGGTGATCCGGGGTCAGGGACTGGATGCGGCTGTTGGCGGCCGCGATGAACGAGATCTGGCAGTAGCCGGCGACGAAGAGGGTCACCAGCGAGATCGCGAAGATCCGCGACGCGGAAAACTCGAGGAGCGCCGCGATCCAGATCCCCGCCATCCACAGTTGGCGGCGCGGGTTGGCGCCCAGATGGGGAAAGAACGCCAGCGTAAGCGCGCCCGTCAACGACCCGAGCCCCATCGACGCGAGCAGGAATCCAAACCCATGTGCGCCGACATGGAGCACCTGGTCGGCGAACAGCGGCATCAGCGTCGTGCGGTTCATCGCGAAAAGCGAAAAGACAGCGACGACGATCAGCAGCATGCCCACGACAGGCTCGTCGCGCGCGTACGCGGCGCCGCGAGCGAGGCGCGCTCGCAGCGGCTCCTCATCTCGATGCCGGGTCTGGGCGGGCAGATTTCGCATGAGCAGGAGCGCCGCGATCGCCGCCAGGTAGCTGACCGAGTTGATCAGGAAGCAGATGGGGACGCCGACCAGCGCGATGAGGACGCCGGCGATCGACGGGCCGATCACGGCCGAGGCGTTGAAGACGGAAGAGTTCAGCGCGATGGCGTTCAGCAGGTCCTGCTTGCCGACCATCTCGACCTGGAACGCCTGGCGGCATGGGACGTCGAGCGCGTTGATGGTGCCCGTCGCGACCGCGGCGAGGATGATCTCCCAGTACTGCGATTGGCCGGTTGCCGTGAGCGCGAATAGGGCGAGGGGTGGCAGGACAAACGACGACTGGGTGATGAGCAGGACGGTGCGCTTGCGGTGGCGGTCCGCTAACTCGCCGGCGAAC
>VBJE01000139.1 GCA_005879675.1 Chloroflexota bacterium | reverse complement strand
GTCGAGGGGGACTGGGTCCGACCAGGCGGCGCGCTTGCGGCGCCCGAGCTCGCCCTTGAAGGCTGTCACCGGGTCCGGAGGGAGCACCACCAGGCGGCCGAGACGGTAGGCACCGGCGGCGCCGAGGCGGGCGAGGTCGGCGACGCGCCCGGGATTGTCGAGCAGCCGCTGGGTCGCCGCAAAGCCGCGACTGATGGTCGCCGGCAGCGAGTCGAGCGGACCGCTGTGGTTGGTGTGCTCGGCGCGCCTGCGCCCCGGCGTGGCTTTCGGTGAAGGGTCGGTGAGCGACAGCATCACCCGGACCAGCGCGATGCCGTCGGCGATGCTGTGGTGGATCCGCGCCAGCACCACCGACCCGTGGTCGTGACCGTCGATGAGGTGGACGTGCCACATCGGTTTGGTCATGTCGAGCGGCGTGCTCATCAGCTCGCTGACCAGCTCGCGCAGCGCCTTCTCGCCGCCGGGTCCAGGTAGGGCGACGTGGCTGACATGGTTTTCGATGGAGAAGCCCACCTCGTCCTGCCAGTGGGGGAGGCCCGCGCGAGTGCGCGGCCGGACCACGCGCTGGTGGAAGCGTCCGAAGGGCGCAAGCCGCTTGTCGAGCAGCGTCTTGAGGCGCTTGAGGTCGACCTTGCCGTCGAGCACCAGCACGCCGGTGACCATCATCAGGTTGGTCGGGTCCTCCATCCCCAACCAAGCGGCGTCGACGCTCGCCATCGGGACCAGCCTGGTCACCGTGCGGTGATCCTACGCGCGATAGACCGAGATTTCCGTGGCCTTCACCGCGGCCCAGACCTCCGCACCGCGGTCGAGCCTGAGCTCACGCACCGCGGAGGGTGTGACCTCGGCGACAAGCGGAACCTCGCCGGTAAGGCGCACGCGCACGCGCTCGCCCTGCAGGTCGAGGTCTTCGGCTTTCGCGCGCCAGACGTTGCGCGGCGTGCCCTCCGGTCGCGAAAGGTAAAGCGCGACGGCGCGGGGGTGGATGACCGCGAAGACGTCGCCTTCGCCGGAGTCGGGTGCGGCGATGACGGCGCCACCGTCGAGCTCGATGTGGTCGTGATGCGCGTGTCCGCGAAGGAGGTTGACGCCGGCCAGGTCGGCGACGAACCGCGAACGCGGCTGAGCGGTGACGCCGGACGGCGTGCCCGTCTGAACGACTGTGCCTTGCTCCAGGATGACCAGACGGTCGGCCAGGGCGATCGCCTCCAGGGGATCGTGGGTGACGAGGATCCGCACGCCCTCGAAGCCCGCGAGCTGGCGGGAGAGATCGCGCCTCACCTCGGCGCGGATCGTGACGTCGAGCGCGGACAGCGGTTCGTCGAGGAGCAAAAGCCTGGGCCTGGTCGCGAGTGTCCGGATCAGGGCCACGCGCTGCGCCTGCCCGCCGGAGAGCTCGCGCGGCATCGCGTCGGCCTTCTCGCCCAGGCCGGCGCGTTCGAGCCACTCCCGGGCGCTTCGCGTGGCGTCGGCCTTCAACCCAAACGCGACGTTCTGCAGGACGGACATGTGCGGGAACAACACGTGGTCCTGAAACACGAGCCCGACGCGCCGGCGCTCGGTGGGCACGTGCCTGCCCGTGGCCGAGTCGTCGAGCACGTCGCCGTCGAGCTCGACGCGCCCGTGTAGCGGAACGAGGCCCGCCAGCGCGCGCAGCAGCGTGGTCTTGCCGGCGCCGTTGGGCCCGAGGATGGCCACCGTCTCACCCGGGTCGACGTCGAGCTTCAGGTCAAGGGTGAAGCCGTTGCGCCGGACGGCGATGTCCGCGTGAAGGCTCATACGCCGAGCCAGCGGTCCCTGAGTCCGATGAGGATCGCGAGCGAGACCGCCAGGAGGATGAGGCTCAGGACGATCGCGGCCTGGGGGCGCGTCTCGAGCGCGATGTAAACGGCCAGGGGCACGGTCTGCGTCCGTCCCGGCAGGTTGCCGGCGAACGTGATGGTGGCGCCGAACTCGCCGAGCGCCCGTGCCCAGCAGAGGACCGCGCCCGAGAAGATGGCCGGCCGCAGGAGAGGAAGCGTGACCCTGAGGAATACCTTCCAGCCGCTCGCGCCGAGCGCGCGCGCGGCTTCCTCGTAGCGCCGGTCGAGTGCGCGCAGGCCGCCCTCCACCGCGATGACCAGAAACGGCATCGCGACGAAGGTCTCCGCGATCACCGCAGCGGCGGTCGTGAAAGGCACCTGGATGCCGAAGGCGTCGTGGAGAGGCGCGCCGATCAACCCGCGGCGGCCGAAGGCCAGCAGCAGCGCGACCCCGCCGACGACCGGCGGGAGGACCATCGGCAGCGTGGTCAGGGCGCGGAGGACGCTGCGCAGCGTGCCCGTCGTGCGCGCGAGCACGAGCGCGAGTGGAATGCCCAACGCGAGCGCGACGGCGGTCGCCGTGAGGGAGCAGAAGAGGGAAAGGCCGAGCGCGGTTCCGGTCTCGGGCGCGAGGAGCGCGCCGCCGACCTGGTCCCACGGCGCGCGGAGCATCAGGCCGGCGAGAGGGAGGATGAAGAGGAGAAGGCCGGCCCCCGCCAGCGCCAGGAGCGGCGCGGGGATCCTGGCCTCGCTCATGCCTTTTCGAACCCAGCGTTGACCAGGATCGCCTGCCCTTGTGACGACAGGACGAACGCGATGAACTGGTCGGCGGCTGAGCGATGGCTCAGGCTCGCGATCGAGTAATCCGCGACCACGTTGTCGTCGTCGGGCACCTCGACACCGTCGATTTTGCCGCTGGTCACGATGTCGCTGACGTAAACGATGCCTGCGTCTGCCTCGCCGAGAGAAACCTTGCTCAACACGCCGGTCACCTGCGGCTCGAGGCTCGCGGGGTGGACCTTCACGTGAGCTTTGGCAAGCGCCTGCTGCGCGTACTTGCCGGCCGGCACCGACGGATCAGCGAGGACGACGACGAGGCCCGGGCGCGCGAGATCGGCGAGGGTGTGGATGCCTTTCGGGTTGCCCTTCTCGACCGCGATCTCGAGCCGGTTGTGCGCGAAGATCTTCGAAGGACCGGTGAGCAGGCCGGCATCCTGAACGGTCTTCATGTGGGCGGTATCCGCGGAAGCGAAGACATCCGCCTGCGCGCCTGGCGTCAGCTGCGCCGTCAGCGTCTGAGTTCCGGCGTAGTTGAATCGAGCGTCCACCTTCGCCTGGCGAGCGATGTTGTCGAAAGGCGGCTGCAGTGATGCGGCGGCGAACACAGTCAGTGCCGGCGGATGCGTGGTGTCGACGTAGCTCTGGCACGAGGCGAGGGCCACAAGCGCGACCAGAATGCCGATCGCTTTAGTCACGCGGCAGCTCCACTTGAACATTGGTCGCCTTGACGACCGCGACCGCGGCCATGCCCGGTTTCAGGTCGAGGTCGTCGGCCGCGTCGCGCGTGATCAGGGAGACGAGGCGATGAGGACCGGCCTGGATCTCGACCAGCGCCGCGGCACGGTCCTTGACGACACGCGTGATGATGCCTGGAAAGCGGTTGCGCGCGGACTGCTTGACCGCGGCCTCCCGTCTGTCCTTGCGCTTGGGCTTGGCGAGGGCGGCCAGGGACTCGCCCTCGATGAGTCGCTGGCCGCCGGTGGTTCGGACCGCGACCAGCCGGCCGTCATCGACCATGCGGCGCACGGTGTCGACGCTGACGCCGAGGGTTTTGGCCGCCTGTCCCAGCCGATAGCGAGGCATTTCTAGAAAAAGGCTA
>VBJE01000138.1 GCA_005879675.1 Chloroflexota bacterium | reverse complement strand
CAGGCTGTACTTGGAGCGGCCATACGTGCGCGGGCGGTGGTTGACCGGCAGCTCGGTGATGCGCGCGCCGATCATCGACGAGTACACCGGGATGAACCGGTGCATCTCGCCGTACAGCTTTACGTCCTGGATGACCTCGCGCCGGTAGGCCTTGAGCGTGCAGCCGAAGTCGCTCAGGCGCACGCCGGACACCCAGCCGATGATCCAGTTCGCGATCATCGAAGGCACCACGCGCGACGCGGCGTCGCGTCGGTTGCGTCGCCAGCCGCTGACGACGTCGTATCCCTCGTCGATCTTCTCGAGCAGGTGAGGAATGTCATGCGGGTCGTTCTGCATATCGCCGTCGAGGAAGATGAGGACGGCGCCGCGGCTGTAATCGATCCCGGCCTGGACCGCCGCGGTCTGGCCGAAGTTGCGGCGAAAGCTGACGACGCGGACTCGTTCGTCCCGAGCCGCCATCTGGCCGAGGCGCTCGCTGCTGCCGTCGCGACTGCCGTCGTCGATGTACAGGACCTCGAATGAGGTTCCGAGCGCCTCGAGCACGCCCATCAGCTCACGGTGCAGGGGCTCGACGCTGTCGGTCTCGTTGTAGACGAGGACGATCACCGAGACGTAGGGGGTTTCCGTGCCTGCGCGGCGGGCCATCGACCGGATTATGCCTTGCTAAGCTCCGAACCCGTGACAGTCGACGCCCTGCGCATGGCGGGGACCCAACGCGCCCGAGTCGGAAGCGAGGCGTGGTGGGTCTTCCCGGCCGTGCCGCTGCTGACGGCCGCGCTCGCGTTTGCATGGATCTTGCGCGCCGAGCTCCAGCGCGCCTACGGCCTGACCGCGCTCGGGTGGGACCTCGCCTACGACCAGCAGGTCGTCTGGGAGATCACCCAGGGGCACGGGTTTTATTCGAGCTTCGCGCGCGCCAACTTCCTCGGCATCCACCTCGAACCCATCTTCCTCGTGCTCGCGGCGGTGGAGAAGCTCTGGCCCAGCCCGATCGTGCTCCTGATCTTCGGCTCAGCCGGCCTCGCGGCGACCGGTCCCGCCGCCTATTTCTTCTTCCGCGCGCTGCTGCCCGCCGACCGCCCCGCCTCGCCCTGGCTGGCGGTCGCGCTCGCGGCGCCCATCCCGTTCTGGGCGGCGATCCAGGAGGCTGGGGGTGACTTCTTTCATCCCGAGAACATGGCGCTCGCGCTCGCGCTCCTCGCGGGCTGGGCCGGCCTCCGCGGCAGGCGCGTGGCGATGTGGTCGTTGTGCATCCTCACGCTCAGCTGCAAGGAGGACCAGGTCTACACGATCGGCGTGCTCGCGCTGCTGATGAGGGCGTACGGAGCCCCCGAGGTCCGCAAGCACTGGCGGTTCATCCTGTACCTCGGCGGGGCCTGGTTCTTGATCGGCACCGGCCTGGTCCAGCAGCACTTCCGCGACTACGGCTACACCGACATCGTCTACTACCGCTGGCTGATCGGCCTCAACCCCGACGTTCCCGTGTCGGCGCTCGCCGTCCTCGAGGCGCTGTTCCGTCCCGGCGCGGTCCTGATGGTCGCGGGCATCGTCGCTTCGCTCGGCGCGCTGCCGCTGCTGGCGCCGCGCTGGTTGCTCCTGGTGATCCCGCCCTACCTGGCCAACGTGCTGAGCGAGCACGTGCCGCAGAACGTCCTGCACCTGCACTACGTGATGCTCCTGCTCTTCCCTCTCATCGTCGCCGCGGGCGTCGGAGGCAGATGGCTGCTGGAGCATCGCGCCATGGCGCCGGCGACAGCGCTCGCTCTGATCGTGCCCGCGCTCGTGATCGCTTTCGTCACGGGCAGCCTTCCCCCGTCGCTGAACGCCTCGACGTACCTGTATTCGCGACCCAACGCCGTGGCCCAGCTCACCGACGCCGCGGCGGTGATCCCGGCCGGCGCCCCCGTCAACGCCGACAGCGCCCTCGACGTCTGGCTCGCGAACCGCCACCAGATCAACGATTTCCCCGACATGCTCGACGCCAGCTGCTACGTGGTCATCGACCGCCAGGCCTATCTCGGCGGCCCCACGCATCTCGACAAGCGGCAGCAGGAGCTCGAAGCCCTGCCCACGAGCGGGCGAAGCCTCCTCTATGACGACGGCCGGTTCGAAGTCTGGAGCCCCGTAACAGATTAGAAAGGCTCCTCCCCATTTATGGGGAGGTGGCGGCGAAGCCGCCGGAGGGGCCTGAAGGGTCGGGGTTCCGAGCCGTAGTCTTTATGGTCACCATGGCGGTGGCAACATCCGTTCGCGAGCGCCTCGACCGGCTGTTCCAGCAGCGGATCGCGATCTTCGACGGGTCGATGGGCGTGATGCTCCAGCACAAGGGCCTCAGCGACGCTGAGTTCCGCGGCGAGCGCTTCCGGAACCACCCCAAGCCGCTGCGCAACAACAGCGACGTGCTCTGCCTCACCCAACCCGAGCTGGTGACGCAGGTGCACCGCGACTACATCGAGGCCGGCGCCGACATCATCACGACCAACACCTTCACGGCGACGCGTGTCTCGCAGGCCGACTACGGCCTCGAAGACCACGTCTACGAGATGAACCTGGCGGGGGCGCGACTCGCGCGCAAGGCCGCCGACGAGCGCGAGGACCGCTTCGTCGCCGGTTCGCTGGGGCCGACGAACGTGACCCTCTCGCTCTCTCCCCGCGTCGACGACCCGTCCTACCGCGAGGTCACCTTCGACCAGCTTCGCGACGGCTACGCGGAGGCTGCGCGAGCGCTGAAGGAGGGCGGTGTCGACATCCTGCTGATCGAGACCGTGTTCGACACGCTCAACGGCAAGGCGGCGATCGCGGCCGTGAAGGAGGTCGCGCCCGAGATCCCGCTCTTCGTCTCCGTGACCATCGTCGACCGCAGCGGCCGCAACCTGTCCGGCCAGACCGTGGAGGCTTTCTGGACCTCGGTGGAGCACGCGCAGCCGTTTGCCGCGGGGGTCAACTGCTCGCTCGGCGCGACCGAGATGCGGCCATACGTCGAGGCCATGTCGCGCATCTCGCCGGTCTACGTGATCTGTTACCCGAACGCCGGCCTGCCGAACGCGTTCGGCGGCTACGACGAGGAGGCGCCGACAACGAGCCGGCTGCTGAAGGAGTTCGCCGAGGCGGGGTTCCTGAACGCGGCCGGCGGTTGCTGCGGCACGGGCCCGGAGCACATCCGCCAGATCCGCGAAGCCATGGCGGAGATTCCGCGGCGCGAGCTGCCGAGCCGCCCGTCGCGAACTCGCTTCAGCGGCCTCGAGCCCTTCGAGATCGGGCCCGACTCCGGATTCGTGGTCGTCGGCGAGCGCACCAACGTCACCGGCTCGATCCGGTTCCGTCGGCTGATCGAGTCGGGCGATTTCACCGGAGCGGGCCAGGTCGCGCTCGACCAGGTGCGCGGCGGGGCCAACCTCATCGACGTGAACATGGACGCCGACCTCCTCGACTCGGAAGCCGCGATGGTGAGGTTCCTGAACCTCCTTCGACAGCTCGAAGTGGACGGTGCTCGAGGCCGGGCTCAAGTGCCTGCAGGGCAAGGGCGTCTGCAACTCGATCAGCCTGAAAGGCGGCGAAGGGCCATTCCTCGAGCAGGCCCGGAAGATCCGCGAGTATGGCGCCGCCGTGGTGGTCATGGCCTTCGACGAGATCGGCCAGGCCGACACCGTCGAGCGCAAGGTCGCCATCTGCACCCGCGCCCACAGGCTCCTGGTGGACGGGGTCGGGTTCCCGCCCGAAGACATCATCTTCGACCCCAACATCCTTCCAATCGCGACCGGCATCGAGGAGCACTCGCAGTACGCGAAGGCGTTCATCGAGGCAACGCGACAGATCAAGCGCCTGTGCCCGGGCGTGCGCGTCTCGGGCGGAGTCTCCAACCTCTCCTTCTCATTCCGCGGCAACGACCGCGTCCGGGAGGCGATCCACTCCGCTTTTCTCTACCACGCGATCCGCGCCGGTCTCGACATGGGGATCGTCAACGCCGGTCAGCTCGTCGTCTACGAGGACCTCCCGAAGGACTTGCTGGAGATGGTCGAGGACGTGATCTTCGACCGCCGGCCCGACGCCACCGAGCGCCTTGTCGACTTCGCGAAGTCGGTCTCGGGAGAAGGCTCGAAGCGCGAGATCGACATGTCGTGGCGAGAGGGCTCCGTGGAGGAGCGCCTCAAGTACGCGGTCCTCCACGGCGAGGTCGAGCACATAGAGAAGGACGCGGAAGAGGGGCGCGTCAAGTACGGCAAGCCCCTGCTGGTCATCGAAGGCCCGCTGATGGACGGCATGAAGGTCGTCGGCGACCTGTTCGGCGCGGGCAAGATGTTCCTGCCCCAGGTCGTGAAGAGCGCGCGCGCGATGAAGCGCGCCGTCGCCTACCTCGAGCCGTTCATGCAGGCCGAGAAGGAGGCGAGCGGGAGCCGGCGCATGCGCGGCAAGCTTGTCCTCGCCACGGTGAAGGGCGACGTGCACGACATCGGCAAGAACATCGTCGGCGTCGTGCTCGCGTGCAACAACTACGAGGTCCACGACCTCGGCGTGATGGTGCCGGCCGAGAAGATCCTCGACACCGCGGTCGAGCTGGGCGCCGACGTCGTCGGGCTGTCCGGCCTGATCACCCCGTCGCTCGACGAGATGGTGGTCGTCGCCAAGGAGATGACCCGGCGCGACTTTCGCATCCCGCTGCTCATCGGCGGCGCGACGACCTCGAAGCAGCACACCGCCGTGCGCATCGCGCCGGCGTACGACGGCACCACAGTGCACGTGCTAGACGCCTCGCGCGTGATCGGGGTCGTCTCCGACCTGCTGGACGACGGCAGGCGGGATGGGTTCGAGCGCGACAACTTCGCCCTTCAGGAGAAGCTGCGCGCGCAGCACTCGTCCTCGCGGCGGCCGCTGCTGAGCCTGGATGAGGCCCGCAGGAAGCGCCTGCGCCTGCCCTTCGGCGAGCTGCCCCAGCCGCCTTTCACCGGCAGGAAGATCATCGAGCCCGAGCTGGCCGAGCTGCGCGAGTACGACCCGGCGATCCTCGACAGCCCATCCCACGGCGCGGCAGCGCGGGAGCTGTTCGGGCACGCGCAAGAGCTGCTCGACGAGATCCAGGCCAACCGCTGGCTGCAGGCACGCGGCGTGTACGGCTTCTGGCCGGCGCGGGCGGACGGCGACGACCTTGCCCTCGACAACGGCGTGCGCTTTCCGATGCTGCGCCAGCAGGTCGATCATGGCGACGACAAGCCCTATCTCTCGCTCGCGGACTTCGTGAGCCCGGGCGGCGACCACGTGGGGGCGTTCGCGGTCACAGCCGGCCTCGGCGTGGACCAGCTGGCCGCGCGCTTCGTGGCCGAGCACGACGACTACCGGGCGATCATGGTCAAAGCGCTGGCCGACCGGCTGGCGGAGGCGTTCGCCGAGTACCTGCACGAGCTGGTGAGGAGGTCGTGGTACGAAACGGGGCCGAAGCAGCCCAGCGAAGAGCTCATCGCCGAGAAGTACCGGGGCATCCGCCCGGCCTTCGGTTACCCGGCCTGCCCCGACCACTCGGAGAAGCAGACGCTGTTCGACCTCCTGGACGCGCGGTCGATCGGCATGGAGCTCACCGAGAGCGGGGCGATGACCCCGACGGCCGCGGTCTCGGGGCTGTACTTCGCCCATCCCCAGTCCCGGTACTTCATGGTCGGCAAGGTCGGGCGCGACCAGGTCGAGGACTACGCCCGGCGGAAGGGGATGACGGCCGCCGAGGCCGAGCGCTGGCTGCGCCCGAACCTCGGCTACGACGAATAAGCGCGCACTTGCATCGTTAACCGGGCGGCCTTAAGCTTCCCCAACCGCGTTCGCCGTCAGGGGAGGGAAGGGGCATGCTTAAGAAGTTCGCGCAACGTGTTGTCGTGGTGCTGGTCGGGGCGTTGCCGCTGCTCGCTCAGCCGGTGCCGGCAGCCGCCGCCGCGGCGGGCACGCTTTTCGTGATCAGTGGCAACCAGGATGTCTTGAATCGGTACGACCTGGTGAGCGGCACCTTGACTCCAATCGCGAACCTGGCCGGCCCGAATCAGGGCCAAACGGGCACTCTCACCGTCGACCCGATTGCGCACCTGCTCTACGGCGTCAGGACAAGCGTCACCTTCACGCCCCCGTCGTCGATCTTCATCACCAACGAGGTGCTGACCATCAACAGCGTCACCGGCGCTTTCAC
>VBJE01000137.1 GCA_005879675.1 Chloroflexota bacterium | reverse complement strand
CAGATTTCGTGGGGATATAGACGGGTTGCTCTGCCGCCCACTTGCGCGTTCGCTCGTCCATCGGGACGGGCAGCTGGACGCGCAGGTCCGCATACATGTCTCCCGGCGGACCGCCCTTGGGATCGGGCATGCCCAGACCACGCAGCCGGATCTTGGTCCCGTTCTGCGTCTCGGGCGGGACGTTGAACTTCACCTGGCCGCCCTTGAGGGTCGGCGCCGAGACCTCGCCGCCGCGCAGCGCCACGTGCAGGGGCACGGGCACGACGACCCGGACGTCCTGGCCCTCGCGAGTGAAGACCGGGTCGGGCGCCAGCTGGACGGTGGCGCGAAGCCCGGGCACGCGCAGGACCGTGCCTTCCTTCACCCCCGCCGGCACCTTGACCTCCACCCGACGTCCGCCGGGCAGCTCGACCGTGCGGCTCGTGCCCCGATACGCCTCGGCCAGGCTCACCGTGATCGGCGCCTCGACGTCGATCGACTGCTGACGCGCTCGACCCCGCGTGGCGTTGCCGAAGATCGAGCCGAAGATGTCGCCGAACCCGCCACCGCCCTCGCCGAAGAGGTCCTCCATGTCCTCGGGCGTGACCGTCCGGTACTCGACGCGCTGGCCCGCGTCCGGGCGGAAGCCCCCGCCGCCCCGGGGCCGCGACGTGCCCGGCTCGACGCCCGCGGCGTGGGCCGAGGCCCAGTGCTCGCCGAACTCGTCGTAGAGCTTTCGCTTCTTCGCGTCCGAGAGGACCTCGTGCGCCTCCGAGATCGCCTTGAAGCGCGGAGCTTGCGGAACGCAGAAGAGATGTCCTTCTGCGACGCCGTCCGCGGGACGCCCAGCACCTCGTAGTAGTCCGTGGTCTTAGGCACTGCTGGTTTTTACCCGTTTGTGGTGCTCGACCCAACCTGGCCGCCGCACGTAGCCGAGCGTCTCGTTGATGTGCAGCATGGGCGCGTTCTCGGCGTCGTTGTCGGTGCGCACCGTGGGCACGCCGAGCTCCGTCGCCTGGGCCAGGGTCTGCAGCTTCACGGCGCGGGCGATGCCGCGGCCGCGGTATTCGCGGGCGGCGCACGTGTAGCCGGTCCATACCGTGCCGCGGACCGGCGGGAATTTGAGGTAGCTCATGGCCACCGGGCGGTCGCCGTCGCACGCGATCCACCAGCGGTCGTCGCGGCGATCGGGCGAGTGGATGCGCTTCTCGAAGTCCTCGAAGGCCTCGGTCACGATCGGCAGGCTGTGCGGCACGTCCTGCACGGTGCGCTCGTTGAGCTCGTAGAGCTTGCGGAGCTTGTCCCCATCCCTCCACTCCGCGACCGTCAGCAGCCGGATGCCACCGCCGTCCATCTGCTCTCGCGCCGCCTTCGCCTCCGCGACAAGGCGCGCGCCGTGCTGTGACAGGTCGAGCTCCCAGAGCTTCGCCGCCCGCTCTCGCTGGTAGCCGAGCGAGGCCAGCGCCTCGAGCATCTCGGGCTCATCCTCGCCGCTGTAGGCGAGCAACAGGTGCGAGTCCTGGGCCACGGCCTGGCTCTCGATCCACGACCACATCTCGACCAGCAGCCCGACGTCGAGACGCGCCCTGTCGAGCCAGACCTCGACCTCGCAGTGCCGGTCGGGCAGCTCGGCCCACGGACCGTGCAGCCAGGCGAGGAAGGCGATCGGATCGCCGTCGCGCTCGGCGACGAACCGGCCGACCTCGTATCCCTGGCGCGGGTTCTGCCAGCGATAGCGGACCATCACGAGGTCGGATGGCAAACACGGGTAGGCGGCGGTCATCAGATCCGCGGCGAGCTCGGCATCGTCGAGGACCGCCGGCCTGTAGGTCACAGCCATGACAGGAGAATCTACAGCCCGACGATCCGCGGCACGATCTCGCCCGCATCGATGTCGAGCAAGCCGACGGACGGTGGCTCGAAACGGATGAGGTGACGCGCGACCTGCAGCCAGCACCACTCGAACCACCCGGGATGTTGGCCCAACCGGCGACGCGCGGTCGCGGGATTCCACTGGTGCACCCCGCCGGGATTGAACAGGAGCGCTCCATCCAGCTGGCGCACGTCAGCGCGGTGCGTGTGGCCGAAGACGATGACGTCGGCCTGCGGAAACCTTCGCCGCAGGCTGCGCGCAAGGCCTCCGTGCGGCCGGAACCAGCCGAGGCTGACGGTCCACAGGAGCGTTTGCGGCTCCTCGATCCATCGCGACCGATCTCCGTGGACGACCACGATTCGCTTGCCTTCGACTGTCAGCTCGCGGCTCTGGGGCAAGCCCTCGAGCGATGAGTCGTGGTCGCCGCGCACCGCCTCGACGGGTGCGACTCTCGTCAGCTCGTCGAGCGTCTCGCGGGCAGTGACATCGCCGGCGTGCAGGATCAGCTGGACGCCTTCGAAAGCCCGGGATATCGCCTCTGGGAGGCGGTCGATGAACTCGGGGCAGTGGGTGTCGGCGATGACGCCGATCCGAGTGGTCACGCCCGGCTAGCTTATCGGGAGTTTGTTCCTGGTGTTTTTACGATTCAACTTGACAAATTAGCAAGGCTGGGTTTCTAATTATCGTCATGAAAGACCTGCAGCGTGAAATCTTGAGCCAGGTGGCGGCCGGGACTATCACGGCCGAGGAAGGCGCCGCCCGCCTCGATGCCCTCCTCCCCACTCGTGGGGAGGTGCCGGCGAAGCCGGCGGAGGGGCAGGCGCCGCCCGGCCTGGTCCGCGAGCTGAAGCTGATCTCGCGTTTCGGCAGCGCCGAGATCGTCGGCGATCCCACGGTCGCCTCCGCGGTGGCCGACGGCCCCCATCGCGCCCGCCAGGACGGCGACACGCTGGTCATCGAGCACTCGCCTGTCAACGAGGACACGAGCTTCGAGTTCAGCCGGCCGCACTCGCGCGTCGTCGTGAACGGCTTCGAATTTGGCCGCCGCCTGACGGTCCGCATGAACCCCTCCCTGCCGCTGACGGCCAACGTCCAGGCGGGGAACCTGCGGATCCAGGGGGTCGAGGGCCCTATCGTCGCCGACGTTCAAGCCGGCAACTGCAAGGTCGGCGACTTTCGCGCCCCCATCAAGCTCTCGGTCATGGCGGGGAACATCGATGCGTTCGGTCGCATCGACTCCGGCGCGAGCTCGATCCGATGCGAGATGGGTCAGGTGAAGGTGAGCCTGGCGCGAGGCTCGAACGTGCGCATCAACGCGCGCACGACCATGGGCAAGGTCGCGATCGAAGGCGACGGCGTCAAGAAGGACGCGAGCCAGGTAACGGTCGGCCGCGGCGCCGGCACTCTCGACCTCGAGTGCACGATGGGCAACGTCAAGGTGAGCGTCGACTGATGGCGCGCACCACGGCGCGACGCCCGCCTTCGAACTGCCCCGTGTGCAGCTCGCGGCTCGCGCTCACGAGGCTGTCATGCCCGTCATGCGAGACCGAGCTGTCCGGCGCGTTCGCGCAGTGCGAGTTCTGCGTCCTCGCCGACGAAGACCGTGAGGTGCTGCGCGTCTTCCTCGCCTCGCGGGGAAACATGAAGGACCTCGAGAGGCACCTGGGTGTCAGCTACCCGACCGCGCGGGCTCGCTTCGACACCCTTCTCGGCAAGCTCGGCATCGACCGGGCGCCGGCGCCTGCCTCGGCGTCGCGTGTCGAGCTCATGGAGCAGGTCGCGCGCGGAGAGATCGACGTCGACGAGGCGATGCGCCGGCTGGCTGACGGAGGAGAGAGATGATCCCGATGGAACCCGGCCCCGAGGACTACGCGCGGATGCTGTCAGAGCGTCGCGCCCAGATGGAGCAGGCGCGCGCCTATGCCCGCTACGCGCACTCGCGCGCCGGCCTGCTCGCGGGTTACCTGCGCCGCCTTGCCGACCGCATCGACCCGACCGGCGCGAGGCGCCGGGACCTGCGCTAGGACCGAGAGCGTTTCTCGCGAGCTGATGCAAGCCACCGACGAGCTGGCGCCGCCTCCGGTTGCTGCCCCGCCCCGGCCGAGGCCGTGGACGGTGCTCTCCTCGGGTCCCTTCCGCAAGCTGTGGATGGGGTCGGCGCTATCGCTGTTCGGCGATTTCTTCAGCTACGTCGCCATGGCCTGGCTCGTGCTCCAGCTGACCGGCTCCAGCCTCGCGCTGGGCACGGTGCTGGTGGTGCAGGCGCTCCCCCGGGCGGTGCTCATGGTCGTCGGAGGGGCGCTTGCGGACCGCTTCTCTCCCCGCGTGACGATGCTGGGGTCGATGGGCCTCCGCGCGGCGTTCGTCGCGCCGCTCGCGGTCCTCGTGGTCACCGGGCGGGTGCAGATGTGGGAGGTCTATGGGATAGCGGTGGTCTTCGGGGTGGTCGACGCCTTCTTCATGCCGGCGCGTGCATCGATCCTCCCCAGGGTGATCGCCGGCCACGAGCTCGAGGCGGGGAACGCGGTGCTCAACGTGACCGCGCAGGTGTCGGTCATCCTCGGCCCCGTCGTCGGAGGTCTCATCGTCGCTGCATACGGGATCGGTTGGGCGTTTGCCGCGGACGCGGCGTGCTTCGTCGTGGGTTTCGTGCTCATCCTCTGGATGCCGGCTTCGACTCGAGTCGGACCTGCCGAGGCTCATCCCGACGGGGGCCTCGGCGGCCAGATCGCGGCAGGTCTTCGCTACGCGTGGGCCGACACCGGCATACGGGT
>VBJE01000136.1:3777-4110 GCA_005879675.1 Chloroflexota bacterium | reverse complement strand
GGGGATGGCTGCTGCGAGCGTCTGCCAGAACGCGACGGCGAGGTCGACCTTCTCCGTGAAGTTCTCCTCGGTCACCTCGCCGAGCATCTCTTTCGTTGCGTCATGAAGGGAACCTAGAGTGATGAGGGCTGGCGAGCGCTTCGCGAGTGATGCGTGCTCCTTGTCCACACGGCCCTCAAGCACGGCGACTTGGGACAGCAAGGTCATCGTGATGTTGGCAAGACGATCGCGGTGGTCGTAGAGGATGTTCAGGCTCTTTGTGGTGGGCTGAGCGGTCCTATTGAGATCGCTGAACATCTGCTGAGCTCGGTCATGGTTCTCAAACGGAAAGAG
>VBJE01000136.1:0-3705 GCA_005879675.1 Chloroflexota bacterium | reverse complement strand
ATTCAGCACCCCGATATCCGAGCCCGGCTGGAAAGGGGTGAACAACTCATCCTCGGCCACCCCGTCGGGAAGCTGGTAGCTCGCAGTGATGCTGCTGAAGACATAACTGTCGGGATTCTCGAGCAGGTAGTCGCGAATCGCCGGAATCCGGTGCTTGTTCACGACGCGTTGAGCGCGCTCCTCCGGCTCGAGGGCGGCGTAATTCTGGAACTCGAAGAAGCGCGGCACCGTCTTGAGCTTCATGCTGACTGTGAAGTACGTCCGACCGCCCATCCGGCCTCTGATGGCCGGAACCCTTATGACTGTATTCATGCGGCGACCTGTACGTGTGTGATTTGATCCATGTATGCAATACTACGCCAATGGGCCACAGAAATGCTCTTGCAGACAGGGAGGTCCGGCAACAACGGCTCGGTCCGCGCATTATGCGTAGTGTGTGTATAATGCGCCCATGGCGGAAGGAAAGGGGGGCAAGCCAAGCAGCCGGATCGCGTTCAAGACGCGCAAGAACATCTATGTGCGACCGGAAGACGCGCAGATATGGGAACGCGCCGAGCAACTTGCTGGCGAATCGCTCTCCCAGCTCGTTGCCGACCAGCTCAGGAAGTATGTGGCTGAGCGTGAACGCCAGGCAACCGGCTTCGAGCGAATTGTGGTTGAGGCGATCGTGAAGGGTGCCGTACCGGCGGGACCGTGGGATCGCGAGGTGCGCAAAGTCTCCTTTTACGGCAGGTGGCTGGTTGGCGAGCCCGTGAAGCGCCAGGACCTCACAGCCGGCGTGTACGAGAAGGCGGTCTTCGACGGCGACATGCATCTGTATGGTGTCGCGCTAACTCGTAGGGGCAAGATTGCAGTGCTCGAGCTGGACAAGGCCGAGGGCACCCAGTACGGCGAGCCCCCTTATTTGAAGCTTTACGACTCACTCCAAGCCGCTGATCAAGACGGCGTCCCGCACTTCATCCTCGACCAGGCGGCCGCCGCGCTGAACACCGAGCTCGTCGACGAGCTGGATATCTAGCGTGGCTGCCAACTGGAAGGAGGTGCTTGAGCGAAGTTAGGTTAATGCGGGGAACCTCGCCGGGTTTGCGGCCCGGCGAAGCCCCCTCCACGGAGCCGCCGTAAGGCGGGCCCGCAGTTGACAGCTAGAAGTCTACCGGGCGGCGGCTCCTCTGAACTCTTAGGGAGAGGAGCTTTGTCTGTAGCGATTTCGTCACACGAACCAGAGGAGCAGCCGCCGATCGAGGTCGCTGGCAGCAACCTCCTCATCCACGAGGTGCTATTGAACACGCCGCAGGCCGCAAACGTGCTTGCGGGAACGAGCACGTCACTATGGCTCTCCAAGCTCAATATCATGGTCGAGCTGGGAGCGGAGGGCCTGGTGGCCGCGGGCGACAACGCTAGCGTGAAGCTGATGGAAGCGCGCGTGACCAACATTTTCGACAAGCTCGACACGGACGTGGCGAAGGTTATGCTCGATGACCGCGAAGCCGTCAAGGCGCTGCTCGAGACGTTCGGCGCAAGCTTCAACAAGGCCCTGACCAGGATCACTGAGCCCAACGCACCCGACGCCGTGCCCATGATCGTGACCAACAAGACCGCGGAGGTGGTCCGCTCGGCGATCGCGAACATCGACTCCATGCTCAACGGCGCCGACAACGGCGCTCTCGCGAAGCAGACAAAGGAGATCGTCGCCACGTTTAGGAGCGAGATGGAACTGCTGAAAAAGGCCATCATCGAGCGCCAGGCGATCCATGACCTCGGCGCCGGCAAGGGCAAGACGCTCGAAGAGGAGGTCGCGTACAGGCTGGCGATCATCGGTCGCCCTCTAATGTGCGAGGTCGAGCGCGTTGGCGACAAGCCGGGCATCCGGAAGACCAAGGCCGGCGACGTCGTCGTGTCGGCGAAGGGAGCCATCACGCGCGGCACCCCGTTCCGCATCGCTTTCGAGTGCAAGGATCACAATGTCGAGAACGGGCCGTTCTCGCTCACCGAGATCCGTACCAGCTGCCGCCTTGCGGCAGAGAACCGCAGCGCGCAGATCACGGTGTTTGTGGTCGACGACGTCCGGCTGCTTCCCGAGCAGCGTGCATTCGGCATCGTCGATGGCCACTACTTCCTGGCGTATACACGCGGCTCCGACGACACGGCGCTAGCCGCCGTGTTCCACCTCGCGCTTACGAAGGCGCTCACCGAGCTCGAGGCCTCGACGAGCGACCAGGTCGACATAGAAGCTGCGCGCCGGCAGCTTCAGATCGTCGAGGACAGCCTCGTAAAGTTCGAGGAGATCGAGTCAGGCTGCTCGAGCGCGATACGGTCGATGCAGAAAGTCAGCACGACCGGCAACGCACTGCGGTCCGGGCTGATGAACGGCCTGGCCAAGCTCCAGGCAATCCTGATAGCGGAGTAGGAGATCACTACCGGCGGAGACCTGCGTCTCCGCCCACCTTCCTAAATTGACGCTCGCCGAATCCCCATTCGCGTGGATGAGCAGTAGCGAAGGGCTAGATCGCGCCGATTTACAAACCGCCCCGATCCAGCTCGATTCTTGCGAGGCAATTGACAGGCGAGTTGCTGGAAATCCGTGGATTCCTATGGACTGCGGCGGTCCCCAGCCTCTGGATTTTGAGTTCAAAACGACGCGCCTGCACACCCGTGGACGAGTAGTCCACCCGCTGTAAAACTGCCACGAAGGACGAAGCACGCGAGGTCAGGCGGCCGACGGGCTCGGATCTACTTACGAGTTCGACCAAACGACGGTTGCACACCAGTACGTCAGCCGGAGCAAAGCGATAGGGGCGAACGCGTGGAGTTCGACACCTCCAGCAGCTGCCGCGAACCGCCCGAGGTTTTCGCGGCCGCCGATGAATCTGAATCGGGGTCCCGGTCTTCGCAAAGAAACCAACTCTAGACCTGCCGCCAGTCTCCGATCATGTCGTTGGCATCAGCTTCGGACGTTGCTATCGATAAGCGATTGCTATCCCGATCAACAGGTCAGAAGAGGGTGATCGAGCAGCCAAACCGGCGCACTGGCGCAAACCGATTAACGCGACGGAAATGGATCGTCCTCCATGGGACGACGGCACCAACACGACTGAGGCAAAGCACCTGTTGACGAGGTCTACATAATGAATTAACGTCGGCATTGGAGACTCCTCGATCGTGCTGAAGGAGGGCTATTGATGGTCTCTTCTGTGGCCTCAGCCGCCCGCTCGGCAGGTGGGTTGGACTGGCCACCAACCTTAACGGTCGATTGGCTCGTTTTCGGGCCTCTGGCTGTGTCTGTAGCCTTCATCGTGGTTCGGGCGATAGTGCTCGACAGGACACGTAGCTTCAGTCTGTCGAACCGAATGGGGCCGGGAAACTGGGACCCTTCTAAGAGTTGGGCGTCAAACCTAACAGTTCTCGCAGCGACGCTGGGCGCGATTGTGGCAGCAACCGGACTTCTGCCCACAGCCACCAGCCAGATATCAAATGTTGCATACGCCGGCTTGGACATCTTCTTCGCCGTGCTCGTCGCAGTTGCACCACTAGCGTTTAACGCATTTCGGGTCGCGCAGCCTCGTCATAACGACCACGGCGTGAAGGAAGTTCAATTCGAAGGCTTCGTTGGTCTTTTCTTGGTGACCGCGGCTCTCACGCTCTGGGCCAGCATAGGTCAGCTCACCGCAATTCTGGCGCTCCTTCAAGACATCAAGGCGAACGGAT
>VBJE01000135.1 GCA_005879675.1 Chloroflexota bacterium | reverse complement strand
GCCGCCACGCTAGACCCCGCGAACGCGCTCGGTCTCGCGCTTCCTGCGGCGGGGGCGGTCATAGGGCTGATCGTGCCGGGCGCCTTTCACCGCCGGAGCGCTGCCGGCCTTTAGCCTGATCCCGATCCAGCAATGCCGATCTTTGCCTGTGGCATTGTTTGCCGATGGCGCGTGAAGCCCTGACCGGGACGGCGCTCGACGAGCTTCGGCACAAGCTCCGCGCCGGGAACCTCGCCGACGCCCTGCTCCAACCTGGGCCCGCCACCGTCCTGCGCTCCGGCGACCGCAAGTTGACCCGCGACGAGCTGCGCTCCGAGGCTGCCAGGATCGCGGGAGGCCTGCAGCGCCTGGGGGTCAAGCCGGGCGACAGGGTCGCCGTCTACGCCGCCAACTCGCTCGACTGGGTCCTCGCGTATCTCGGCGTGCAGCGCGCAGGCGCGTGCGCGGTGATGATGAACCCGGACTACCACTCCGCCGAGGCGGAGCACATACTCCGCGACTCGGAGCCGGTGCACGTCGTGACGGACGCACCACGCGCCGATACTGTGCGCAAGCTCGGTTTCAAGATCTTGCCGGTCGAGGATCTTCCCCGAACCGACTCGCCGCCCATGCCCGACCTGACGCCGGAGAGCCCGGCCGCGATCCTCTACACCTCCGGCACGACAGGGCGGCCGAAGGGCGCGCTTCTCGACCACGGCAACCTCCTCGCCCAGGCCAGGGGCGCAATGGAGGTGTGGCGCTGGACGGCGCGCGACCGGCTGGTGCACGCGCTTCCGCTGTTTCATCTCCACGGCCTGGGCATGGGCCTCCACGGCACGCTGCTGAGCGGAGGCAGCGCGGTGCTCGTTCCCTTCACGCCCGAGAACGTGGTCCACGAGCTCACCCAGGGCGGGACGATGCTCTTCGGGGTGCCGTCCATGTACCAGCGCCTGTGCGAACACCTCGAAGCGCATCCAGCCAACCTGTCGAGCGTGCGCGTCTTCGTCTGCGGCTCGGCGCCGCTGCCGCCCGCGCTCTTCGAGCGCTGCGCGAAGCTGCTCGGCCAGCCACCGGTGGAGCGCTACGGCATCACCGAGGGCGGGATCGTGGTCACCAACCCGTACGAGGGGCCGCGCCAGCCCGGACGCGTCGGCTACCCGTTTCCCGGCGTCGAGGTCAAGCTCGGCGAGCAGGACGAGGTGCTGCTCAAGGGCGGCCAGGTGTTCAAGGGCTACTGGCGCAACCCCGAAGCGACGAAAGAGGCGTTCACGCCCGACGGTTTCTTCCGCACCGGCGACGTCGGCGAGATCGGGGACGACGGCACGCTCGCGATCCGCGGCCGGATCAAGGAGCTGATCATCACAGGCGGCTTCAACGTCTATCCGCGGGAGGTCGAGCTCGTGCTCGAGGCGCACCCGGCGGTGCACGAGGTCGCCGTCGCCGGAGTGCCCAGCGAGAAGTGGGGCGAAGAGGTGACCGCGTTCGTCGTTCCGTCCGGCACGCCGCCCCTTGTCGAGCGCGAGCTCATCGCCTTCGCGCAGGAGCGCCTCGCGTCCTATAAGTGTCCGAAGCGGGTGGTCACCCTGGAGAAGCTGCCCCGCAACGCGATGGGCAAGGTCCAGCGCTCGCTCCTCGTGAAATGAGATTCCTCGACCTCACCCAGGACTTCTCGCTGCACACGCCCGCGTTTGCTGGCTACCCCGGCCCCGCGATCCGCTGGATCAAGCGGCTCGCATTCGAGAAGGCGGGCGGGCAGGAGATCACCATGACGCTCCACGTCAGCACCCACCTCGACGCTCCGGCGCACTTCATGACCGGTGGGAAGTTCATCGGCGACCTGCCGCTCGACTTCCTGATCGGCCCCGCCTGCGTCGTCGACCTGCAGCGCTATGGCCTCGGCGACTACGACATCTACGGCCCCGACCACTTCGAGCGCTGGGAGCGGGACACCGGCATCAAGATCGAGCACGGCGACATCCTCATCATCCGCACGGGCTATCACCGCTACTACCCGGAGAACTGGACAGACCGCTCACGAGTCGACGAAACGACGTACTTCATCCGTCACCCGGGTCCGGCTCGCGCGTTTGCCGAGTGGGTTCTCGAGCGGGGCGTACGGTGGATCGCGGTCGACACCGGCAGCGCCGACCACCCGATGAACACGGTCATCCGGCGCATCCGCGCCGACGAGGCGGAAGAGGCGGAGCGCAAGCTCGGCCGCACCCTGGACGAGATCTTCCCCAAGGCCGACTACCAGATCATGCACACGCTGCTCTTCCCGCACGACATCATCCACATCGAGAACCTCGGCGGCCGGCTGGACGAGGTCCTCGACCGCAAGATCCTGTTCGGCTGCTTCCCGTGGCGGTTCCAGGGCGGCGAGGCCGCGCTGTGCCGCGCCGTCGCCATGCTCGACCGGTAGATGAAGCCGCCACCGTTCGAGTACCACGCGCCCGCGACGGTGGAGGAGGCGTGCGGGCTTCTCGGTTCGCTGGAGGACGCGAAGGTGCTCGCAGGAGGCCAGTCCCTCATCCCGCTCCTGAACTTCCGGCTGGCGCGGCCCGCGCACCTCGTCGACGTAAACCGGATCGCCGGTCTGGATCGCATCTATGAGCGCGACGGCGGCGTCGCGATGCAGGCGCTGGTGCGCCAGGCGGCGGTCGAGGACTCTGAGCTTGTCGCGCGAGTCTGCCCGCTGCTCGCGGATGCCGTGCGATTGGTGGCGCACCGGGTGATCCGCAATCGCGGCACCGTCTGCGGGAGCATCGCGCACGCCGACCCCGCGTCGGAGCTGCCCGCCGTGCTCCTGGCGCTTGGAGGCCAGATCGTCGCCCGCTCTACGCGGGGCGACCGCACCATCCCGGCGAGCGAGCTCTTCGCGGGCGTGTTCGAGACGGCGCTCGAGCCCGACGAGCTGATGGTCGAAGCGTGGTTTCCGGCGTCGCGCCGGCCGGCCGTGATCCTGGAGGAGTCTCGGCGCCATGGGGACTTCGCGCTGGCCGGCGTGGTCCGCGCCGGGGAGCGCCTGGCGCTTTTCGGCGTGGCGGCGACGCCCGTTCTCGCCGACCCGCGCGACCCTGCCCGCGGGCTGCAGCCGAGCGCCGACCTCGAGGCCACGGCGGAGTTCCGCCTGCACCTCGTCCGCGCGGCGATGCGCGTCGCCTGCTTGCCGACCATCTCCGCCACGACCTCGGCCTGACCGGAACTCACGTCGGATGCGAGCACGGCGTGTGCGGATGCTGCACCGTGCTGCTCGACGGCGCGCCCGTGCGGTCGTGTCTCATGCTCGCGGTCCAGGCCGAGGGCCACGAGGTGACCACGATCGAAGGCCTCGCCCGCGACGGCGAGCCACTGCACCCGGTGCAGCAGGCGTTTCACGAGTCGCACGGCCTGCAGTGCGGCTTCTGCACCCCGGGTTTCGTCCTGTCGGTGGTGGGCCTGCTCGCCCAACATCCGGACCCGACACCGCTGCAGATCGAGGAAGGCATCGCCGGCAACCTGTGCCGATGCACCGGCTACGCATCAATCCGCCGCTCCGTGA
>VBJE01000134.1 GCA_005879675.1 Chloroflexota bacterium | reverse complement strand
CCACGTTCCGCCGAAAGGCACCCGCGGCAACCGGATGATGGACTTCTTCATGGGGCTGATGAGGCCGTTCGCCGGCCGCGAGGTGTCGCGCCTCCAGAAGCGCCAGGGTCCCGAGCCGGCGACCTTCATGGGCTTCCCCGTGCTCATCCCGACCACGGTCGGAGCGAAGTCGGGAAAAGAGCGCAGCACCGTCCTCGGCGGCTTTCCCGACGGCGACAACGCCTGGCTGATCATCGCCTCCAAGGGCGGCTCGGCGACGCACCCGGCCTGGTTCCACAACATCGCGCACAACCCGGAGAAGGTGTGGGCGCAGGTGGGCGACCGCAAGTTCAAGGCGCACTGCGAATCGCTCACGGGCAAGGCACGCGAGGACGCCTACGAGCGGGTGGCCACCGAGGCCAAGCAGTACGCGAGCTACCCGAAGAAGACCGACCGCGAGATCCCGGTCCTGCGCATCACGCCGGCGAGCTGACGCGACCCGCGAAGCTTCTCGAGCTCGGCTACGCGCTCACTTCTCGCGCCCGCAGGGCGGCGGACAGCGCGCACCCCGGGCGATGTCCGCTCCCGGTCGGCGGCGCGCTGCCCGCGCACTCGGGGCACGCTCCGGCCGACCCGACCGGCGTGAAACCCGACCACTGGTGCTTCAGCAGGAGCCGCTTCAGCTCTGCGTTCTCCGCCCGGAGGCGGACCACCTCGTCGCTCATGTTTCGAACAATAATCTGAATCGATGACCAGACCCTCGATCTATGAGTTCGCCGGGGGCGACGATGCCTTCCTCGCGCTCGCCGCCGCGACCACCGAGCGCTGCCTCGCGGACCCGGAGCTCAACCACCCCTTCGGCCAGGACCTCAGCCCGCGGCACAACGAGAACCTCGCCGCGTACTGGGCGGAGGTCTTCGGCGGACCCGACAGCTACTCGCGCAGCCTCGGTGGCCACTCGGGAATGCTCGCCATCCACGCCGGGCACGGCACGCCCGAGGAGTGGGCCGACCGCTTCGAGACCTGCTTCATCCAGGCCATCGACGACGCTCAGCTTCCCGACGACCCGGACTTCCGCAAGGCCCTTCGCGAATACATCCACTGGGCCACGCGCGAGGTGAACTCGTACGGGCCCGCCGGGAGCACGGTCGATCCCGAGCGTCCTATGCCTCGCTGGTCCTGGGACGGGCCGGTCATGGCGTAACCGCCCGCGAAGAGGGCGCGTTCCCAGCAGCACACATGGCCCGCATCAAGATGGTCGAGGAGGGCGAGGCGGACGGCCCGCTGGCCGAGATCTACGCGACGAGCAAGGCCCGCAGCGTCGCCAAGGTCGTGCCCGAGATCCTGCGCACGATGAGCCTCCGTCCCGACTTCCTCCAGGCCGTCGACGCCGCGTCGCGGCTGCATTTCACCGACGGAGCGCTGAACCGTGCCCAGCACGAGATGATCGCCTCCTACGTCTCGGCGCTGAACAAGTGCCGCTATTGACTCAGCGCGCATAGCTGGTTCCTGCAGTTGCAGGGCGAGTCGTACGGGCCGGTGGCGGAAGCGCTGCGCAGCGGCGACATCGACGCCGCCGGGCTAGACGCGCCGCACCGCCTGCTCCTCGATTTCGTGGAGACCGTCACCAGGCACGCAGGGGTTGCGCGACGCCGGCTGGACCGACGAGCAGATCGCCGAGGCGGCCTATGACGCTGCGCTGTTCAACCTGTTCGTGCGCCTGGCGGATACCTTCGGCATCGAGCCGCCCGCCGTCTACGAACCCAACGGGATACCCCTGGCAGCTGCCCCCTAAGCGGGGTTGAGGTCGGTGTAGTCGTTGATGATCAGGCCGGAGGTCACCTGGTCGAGGCCCCAGCTCTTCGCGTAAGCGAGCGTCTGCTGCGACAGCACCTTGCCCGAGGCGTCGCGAGTGATCAAGGTCGTGGTCCCGTGCAGCGTGACGCCGACCAGCCGGCTCGCCTGGGTGCTGAACTTGGGCAGGTACAGGTTCAGCTGCACCCGGTCGAAGCTGTAGGTCTTCTGCACGAACTTCCCGGTTCCGTCCGCCTTGATGACGTCAGTGAACTCGACGAGCCCGTCTCCCACCGCTCCGTCCGCCGCCAGCTTCAGGTCGTGCGTGCGCCTCGCCTCGGACTCGATCATCAGGTCGAGGACCACCGCTCGGGCCATGGCGTTCGCGCCGGCAACCGTGCTCGGATCGAAGGCGGCGACGTTCTCGGGCACGGTCACCTGCGGCAGCGCGGGCACGACCCACACTCGCGCCGAGGCCGAGCCCGGCGCCGTGTTGCTGGGCGGCGGCAGGGCGACGCGCGCCGAAGCCAGCGTCCACGAGCCGATGTCCCGGGAGTTGGTCGAGCCGATGGTGAGGGCGAGCGTGGGGCGCGTGCCGTCGGGCAGCTCGGGCGCCGGGATGACGCTGTGCAGCGACATCTCCGCGGACAGCGGCAACGCCGCCAGCAGCAGCGCGCTCACCCCCAGCACCGCCGGCGCCGACCACCCGATCGCGCGCAGCGCGCGCAGCCTGCCGCCGGCTTCTTCGAGCGGCGCGAGCAGGCGCACGAGCGTTGGTCCAGAACTCGAGCGTCGTCGGGCCGAGGAGCACGACCGACAGCAGGGCGACGATGACGCCGAACACGAACCTGCCCACCTGGCCGTCGGGCACGGTGCGAGGGTCCGGGATCATGAAGAAGGCGAAGATCAGCAGCTCCGGCGACGTGACGAGGATCTGCCAGAGCTGCGCGCCGCACATCGGCGTCGCGTACCAGCTGGCGATCATGCAGTGGTCCGGGACCGGCAGCAGGGCAAGGGCGGCGAAAGCCGCGAATGCGGCCATGTAGCCGAGCTCGAGGCCGAGGAGCTTGAGCTCCCAGGCGATGAGAAGCCCGCCGCCGATGAGGATGGCGTAGGTCACGATCATCCACGGGCCCATCGGGATCCACCACAGGTCCTGGGGCTCGGTGTACTGCGGCCCGAGGGCGACGAACGCCGCCACCAGGCCGAGGTTGGAGGGGTTGAAGATGTGCCGGCCCCGATAACGGATGACGTACTTCGAGATCATCGAGACGGCAACCACGCCGACGAAGATCCACCACCCCCTGGTGCTCCACCACTGGCCGTGGAACGTCCCCGGGACGCGGAGGATGAAGGCGGCGCTGTTGCCGGTCAAGAGGCCGCTCGCCGGCCACATGATCACCTTGTTGCGGAAGAACTCGTACCCGAACTCGATCAGCGCGCCGGTGGCGAGGCAGATGAGGATCTGGGCGACGGACAGCCGAAAATCGAGTACCGTCTGGCCGAGCGCCTGGAGGGTGAGCAAGACGGCAGCGACGTGGAGCCTGGGGTCCCGGATGCTGGGGAGGAGGACCGGGTACTCGCGGCCGCGGATCGTCACCTTTCGCCGGGTCCGCGCCATGGTCAGGTAACGCAGTTTGAACTCCCGGCGTTATGGCGTCTAGCGCCATGCGAGCCGCCCTCCGGAACGCGATTTCGCTGCTCGTGGTGGCGGCCGCGCTGGCCGCGTGCGACCCCTTTGGCCTGCCCTCGACGCGGGCGCTCGAGAACGGCGCGACGTCGATGCTCACGTCCTCGACCAGCTTCGAGGTCAAGGGCAGCTACCGCGCCTCCGACGTGGCCTGGACGATCGACCTCCAGCTGACCCGCCACGCCGATGCGGCGGACGACCTTCATCTGCTCGTCAGCGATTCCCAGGACCAGGTCGAGGCGATCATCGTCGGCGCCGCCGCCTACTACCGCGGGCAGCAGTTCCTGTCCCGCCACCTGACCGACCCGCAGTCGCAGGGCCTGGTCAAGGCGGCGGGCAACGCGTGGTGGAAAGGCATCGCCGTGGCCCTGCCGACCCTGCCGGATCTCACCGGCGGCGCCGCCTTCAAGTCGGCCTTCCTGGGTCCCGCCGTCGACAAGCGCACCGACCACCAGTCCGTCGGCGGCGCCGACGCGGTCGAGCTGTCGGGCCGGCGTGCCGACGTCTACATCGCCTCGGCGGCCCCCTACAACCTCCTGCGCGTGCACCTGAAGAGCGGCGTGGTCGTCGACGGGATCAGCGACGCCGACCTGGTGTTCAGCAACGTGAACGCCGACTTCGGCATCAACGCGCCGACGTCGGTGATCGACTTCAGCAACGTGTCCACGCTGCCGCCGATCTACACGGTGGAGTCGGTGGATACGTCCAGCTGCTCCGCCACGTGCCTGGTCTCGGCGACGGTGCGCAACCTGGGCGGCGCGACCGGCGCCCGCGCGCCGTCGACGGTCACGTTCACGATGATCGACCCGATCTCGAAGCAGGCGCTGGGCTCGTGCACGGCGACAGTGCAGCCGGACGTCGGCTACAACAACCTGGCCAAGGTCTTCTGCACCATCGGCAATGCGGCGACGAACGCCGCCGTGGTCACCGCGACCGCGGACAATCCCGGCCGCGGCTGAGCGCTTGGAGGTAGCTGAGAGAGCGGCGGCGTAATGTCAGGAGCGATGAGGCCGGCCGCCTTGCTGCTCCTGCTCGTCGTGCTGGCGGGCGCGTGCACCCCATCAAGATCGTCCTCTCAGGCGAAGCAGCAGGCGAACGTCTTCATCATCGTCATGGAGAATCACTCGTCCGAGCAGGCCCTCAGCGGCTCGTTCATCTCCTCGCTCGCCTCGACGCACGGCGTGGCCGCGAACTACCACGCGGTCGCACATCCAAGCGTGCCGAATTACCTGGCGATGACGTCGGGCTCGACGTGGGGGGTCGAGGACGACAGCTACCACGTCCTGCCGCGCCGCGACATCGGCACGCAGCTGACGGCCGCGGGCATCAGCTGGCGGGCATACATGGACGGCATGACCGACGCGGGCTGCATCGACAGCCCGATGCCGTACGACCCGGGGCACAACCCCTTCGCGTTCTACGGCGGGGCGTGCCCGCCGAACGTGGTCCCGATCGGCCAGCTCGCGGGCGACCTGGCGGCCAACACGCCGCGGTTTGTGTGGATCACGCCCGACCGTTGCCATGACACGCACGATTGCGACGTCGCGGTGGGAGACGACTGGCTGCACCAACAGGTGGGCGAGATCACGGCTTCGAAGGCGTGGAAGTCGAACGGGGTCCTGTTCATCACGTGGGACGAGGACGATTTCAGCGGCGACAACCAGGTCCTGACCCTGGTGGTCACACCCGGCCTGAAGCCGCACTCGAGCACGCGCCATTACACCCACTACTCGCTCCTGGCGACCATCGAGGACCTGCTCGGGGTCAAGCGGCTGGGCCAGGCGGCGCAGGCCAGCCCGATGACCGACCTGCTGCCCTCTACCTTATCTATGTGACCCTGACCGTCTGCGACGTCGGGCCTCGGGACGGCCTGCAGAACGAGGCTCGAACGCTCGAGCCGCGAGTCCGGGCCGAGCTTTGCGACCGCCTCGCGGCGGCCGGGCTCCAGCGCATGGAGGCGGCGAGCTTCGTCAACCCCAAGCTCGTGCCCCCGATGGCCGGCGCCGAAGAGGTGATGGGTGCGCTCCACCGCAAGCCGGGCACCGTCTACGCCGGCCTGGTCCTCAACGAGAAGGGCTACGAGAGGGCGGTGGCGGCCGGTGTCGACGAGGTGCACTACGCCTTCGCGGCCACCGACGAGTTCGGGCGGCGCAACCAGAACGCGACCACGACCGAGGGCTTGAAGACGGCGCTGGCGCTGGTCGCGCGGGCGCGCAGCGACCGCATGCCGGTCACCGTGACCATCAGCGTGGCGTTCGGCTGCCCGTTCGAGG
>VBJE01000246.1:246-3662 GCA_005879675.1 Chloroflexota bacterium | reverse complement strand
CGAAGGAGTGGCTGGACGTGGACGTCGCCGTCAAGGACGGCCACGTCGTCGGGTTGGGCCGCTACGAAGGGCGGGAGAAGCTGGACGTGGCCGGTGCCTACCTGGTTCCGGGTTTCATCGACGCCCACATGCACATCGAGTCCTCCAAGCTCATGGTCGACGAGTTCGCGCGCGCCGTCCTCGCGCATGGCACCACCGCCGTCGTCGCCGACCCGCACGAGATCGCCAACGTCCTCGGCACCGACGGCATCCACTGGCTCCTTGACTGCTGCGAAGACCTACCGCTGGACGTTTTCGTGATGGCTTCCTCCTGCGTGCCCGCTTCTCGCTTCGAGTCCCCGCGGCGGCCGTTCACGCCCGGTGACATCGAGAGCCTGCTGCGTCGCAGCCGGACCATCGGGATCGCCGAGATGATGAACTTTCCAGGCGTGATCGCCGGCGCGCGCTCTGAGCTCGCGAAGCTGGAGACGGGCCTCACCGACCATGTCGACGGTCACGCTCCTGGCGTCCGTGGCGCGGCGCTCAACGCCTACGTAGCGGCGGGCATCAGCTCGGACCATGAGGCCATGACGTTCGAGGAGGCGCTCGAGAAGCGCCGCCTCGGGATGTGGGTGCTGCTGCGCGAGGCGTCGATTGCCCGCAACCTTCGCGACCTGCTGCCGCTCGTCAAGACCTACGGCACCGACTGGTGCGCTTTCTGCACCGACGACCGCGAGCCCGACTTCATCGTCGAGGAAGGGCACATCAACCAGATGGTCCGCGTCGCGGTGGAAGAGGGCGTCAGCCCCGAGGATGCGGTCGTCATGGCGACCATCAACCCGGCGACGTGCCACCGACTCTGGCGCCTGGGCGCAATAGCGCCTGGGTATCAGGCGGACATCCTCGTTCTCGACGACCTTCGGTCCTTCAGGCCGCGCCAGGTGCTCAAGCGCGGGGCGCCTCCGCGGCTCGTCAAGCTCGAGGTGCCGGAGTGGGTGCGTCAGACGGTGAGCATCGCCCCCGTCGCCGCAACCTCCTTCCGCGTCCCGGCGGGCCCGAAGAAGATCCGCGTCATGCGTGTCATCGCAGCGCAGCTCGTGACCGGCGTTGAGGCGGTCGAGCCCCGGGTCGCGGACGGCTGCATCGTCGCCGACCCCGCGCGCGACCTGGTCAAGATCGCGGTCGTCGAACGCCACCACGCGAGCGGCCGAGTCGGCCTGGGCTTCGCCACCAACGTCGGCCTGAAGCGCGGCGCCTTCGCCTCGACGGTCGCCCACGACGCGCACAACATCGTGGTCCTTGGCGTCGACGACGCCGACATGAGCGCCTGCGTGACCCGGCTCGCCGAGATCGGAGGCGGCATCGTCGTCGCCGAGGGCGGCCGCCCCGTCGAAGAGCTGCCGCTTCCCATCGCCGGTCTGATGAGCGACCGCCCGCTGGGCGAGGTCCATGAGCGGCTGCGGTCGATGGAGCGGCGGCTGAACGCGATGGGCGCGACCATGGCCTCGCCATTCATGACCCTGAGCTTCCTTGCCCTGTCTGTGATCCCGGAGCTGAAGATCACGGACCGAGGCCTGGTCGATGTCGGCCGTTTCGAGCTGGTGCCGCTGGGGATTGAATGAGGACTTCGACAGCCGGCTCTATGCCTGCCTCGCCAACCGGCGATGGGCGCAGGCGGTCGCATCGGCGCGCCACCTCCTTGATGTAGACGGCCTTCTGAGGCTTGCGGACGAGGTCATGGACAGCCTGACGGACCAGGAATGGCTGGAGGCGATGAAGGCCCATCCCCGGATCGGCGAGCGCGGCGGCGACGCGCCCGCGAGCTCGACGCGCGAGCAGAGTCGCGCGATGGAGGGCTCGACCGCGACGCTGACGGCGCTGGCAGCCGAGAATCGGCAGTATGAGGATCGCTTTGGGCACGTCTTCCTCATCTTCGCCAGCGGCCGGACGGCCGTCGAGATCCTCGCCGAGCTGCGGCGGCGCATGAAGAACGATCCCGCGGTCGAGCTTGATGAGGCCAAAGGCGAGCTGCGCAAGATCGCCCTCCTCCGCCTCCGCAGGCTGATCGACGCATGAGCATCTCGACCCATGTGCTCGACACCATGCGCGGCACGCCGGCGGCGGGCCTGGCGGTGGTGCTGCACCGGCGCGAGCCGGATGGCGACTGGAGGGAGGTTGCGCAGGCGGTTACCGACTCCGACGGTCGCGTTCGCGAGCTGAGCGATGAGGATCTCGCCGCCGCGGAGTACCGTCTCGAGTTCGACACGAGGCCGTACTTCGAGCGCTCGGGCCTGGGCGCGTTCTACCCCTCGGTCTCGGTGGTCTTCACGTTCGACGGCGGCCACCTTCACGTGCCCCTGCTCCTGAGCACGTTCGGCTACACCACGTACAAGGGAACATGACGATCGTCCTCGGCGACAACCAGTACGGCAAGGCGGAGACGCATGTCGTCCGCGTCACCAAGAACGGCGCCAGGCACGAGATCAAGGACCTGAACGTGAGCGTCGCGCTCGCGGGCGACTTCGCCGACACGCACCTCACGGGCGACAACAGCAAGGTCGTCCCGACCGACACGCAGAAGAACACCGTCTTCGCGTTCGCCCGCGAGCCGATGGGCGAGGTCGAGGATTTCGGCATCCGCCTCGCGCGCCACTTCGTGAGCGAGTTCGCGTCGGTCTATCGCGCCCGGGTGTCGATCGAGGAGCATTCGTGGCAGAGGATCCACGACCACGCGTTCGTCCGCGCGGGAGCGGAGAAGCGCCTGGCGACGGTCACGTGCACGGACGACGGCACCTGGGTCGTCGGCGGGGTCGGGGACCTCGTGGTCCTGAAGTCCACCGGCTCCGAGTTCCACGGCTACATCAAGGACCGCTACACGACCCTCCCGGAAACCCGCGATCGGATCATGGCCACCTCGCTGGCCGCCCGCTGGCGCTTCTGCGACGCGCAGGTCGATTGGGCGAAGTCTTTCGCGGAGATCCGCCGCCTCCTCCTCGACACCTTTGCCACGCAGCACAGCCTCTCCCTGCAGCAGACCCTTTACGCCATGAGCACGGCCGTGCTGGAAGCGCGGCCCGAGGTTGCCGAGGTCCGGATGTCGATGCCGAACAAGCATCACTTCGCCGTCGACCTGACGCCCTTTGGGATGGACAACGCGAACGAGGTCTTCTACGCGTCGGACCGCCCGTACGGCCTGATCGAAGGCACGGTCACGCGCGACGACGCGCCGGAGCCGGGCCTGGCCTGGTGATGGAGTTCCTCCAGCCGGCCACGTGGTCGGAGGCGCTGGCGATGAAGGCCGAGCACCCCGACGCGACGCCGATCGCCGGCGGGACCGACGTGATGGTCGAGCTGAACCTGGACCACAACCGGCCGTCCGCGATCCTCGACCTCACGCGCGTCAAAGAGCTGGCGGAGTGGGGGATGAACGACGGCAT
>VBJE01000246.1:0-235 GCA_005879675.1 Chloroflexota bacterium | reverse complement strand
CCCGCCTACCCGGCCTCGCGATCGCCTCGCGCACCGTCGGCTCGCCGCAGATCCGCAACCGCGGCACCGTCGGCGGCAACCTGGGCACCGCCTCGCCTGCGGGCGATGCGCACCCGCCGCTCCTGGCTTCCGACGCCCAGGTCGAGGTCGCCTCCTCATTGGGTGTGCGGCGAATCCCCGTGCGCGAGTTCTTCACGGGCCCGAAGAAGAACGCGATGCGCAAGGACGAGCTCAT
>VBJE01000245.1 GCA_005879675.1 Chloroflexota bacterium | reverse complement strand
TGTTCCTCATCAACATCGTCCGCAGCTGGAACCACGGCGAGATCGCCGGCAACGATCCCTGGCAGGGCAACACGCTCGAGTGGGCGACCACTTCGCCGCCGCCGCCCTACAACTTCGAGAAGGTGCCACCGGTGCGCAGCTTCATGCCCGTGCGCGACCTGCGCGAATCCGGCGAGCTGGTAGAAGACCCTCCTGTAGCCCCGGTGCCTGTCTAGCGGCAGGTCAGGCCAGGCGGCCGTGCGGCTCGCCGCCTCTTCTCTTTAGTGGTGGTCGGACGCGGCCTCGCCCTCGACCGCCTCTTCGGCGGCGCGGTTGCGGGCGTCGCCACGCAACACCCACCAGCCGAGCCCGGCCACGCCGAGGGTTGCGACCAGGAAGGTCACGCTCATCCACAGCCACGCGGGAACCCATTCACCGGCGAGGAAGACCACGGCTCCAATTATCGCGGAGCCAGATTGCCGGGTTAGGGTGTTACCAAGAAGGACCGGATGATCAACCTGATCGACGTCCTGATCGTGATCGCGGCCCTCATCGGTCTCGCGAACGGATACCGGCGCGGCTTCTGGCTCTCCCTCGCGCAATACGCCGGCCTGCTGATCGGCGTCTTGCTGGGCGCGGCGTCGGCGAGATACGTGCTCGACTACCTGCAGATCAACAACGAGAGCGCGCGGCCGCTCGGCGCGGCGTTGGTGCTGGTCATCGGCGGCAGCCTCGGTTCGAGCATCGGCTTCGCGCTCGGCGAGCCCATCCGGCGCAAGATCCTCCGCACCGGCATCCACACGTCGACCGACTCGGTCGCGGGCGCTGCGCTTTCCGCGTTCGCGGTCTTGATCATGTGCTGGTTCCTGGGCCTGAGCTTTTCCCGCGGCCCCGTCCCCGAGATCGCCCAGCAGATCCAGCGTTCGACCGTTTTGCGGGCGCTGGACACCCTTGCGCCGCGGCCGCCACCGTTTCTCGCCAGCGTCGCGCAGGTGCTGGCGGGTGTGCAGTTTCCGCCGGTCTTCGCCGGCCTCGAGCCCGCGGGGCTCCCGGGCGCATTACCCATTCCCTCGTCGGTCGACACGCCCGGGGTCAAGAACACGGCGCAGGTCGTGGTCAAGGTTTCAAGCGTGGGCTGTGGCGGCATCGTGACCGGCAGCGGCTTTCCGGTCGGCAATGGCTACGTGGTCACCAATGCGCACGTCGTATCGGGGACGGCTGCGCACGTCATCACCAAGCCAGATGGCACGAACATCCACGCCGAGGTCGTGTTCTTCGACCCGGAGAAGGACGTCGCAGTGCTGTACGTCCCCGGCTACACGCCGCCCGGGGTCACGTTCGGGCCGGCGCAGCGTGGAACATCCGCGGCGGTGATCGGCTATCCGGGAGGCGGGCCGGAGAAGATCGTGCCCGCCGTCGTGGACGGGTCCGTCTCCGCCCAGGGTCGCGACATCTACAACCAGAACTTCGTCACGCGCCAGATCTACGTCCTGCAGGCGAACGTCCGGCCTGGCAACTCGGGCGGGCCGATCATCGACCTGCAGGGCAGGGTGCTGGGCATGGTGTTCGCGACGTCGGCGAGCGACCCGAACCAGGCGTACGCGCTGACCGACGACGAGATCGCGCCCGACATCCGCGAGGCCGAGGCCAACCCCTCACCGAAAGACACCAGCCGGTACGAGTGCGCGGCCTAGCGGCTCTCCTCTGACTCCGGTTTTCCCTCTTCGATCAGCATGACCGGGATGCCGTCGACGATCGGGTAGAGGACCTTGCAGCTCGGGCACCGCAGCCGGTCGGGCTCCCGGAGCTCGACCTTGGTGTGGCACTTGGGACAGGCCAGGATTTCGAGCAGTTCTTGAGAGATCACCAGCGCATGGTAGTACCGTTGCGGCCGATGATTCTGAGGCGCCTCTACCTCTATCTCGTCTGCGACGCGGCCCTCATCGTGCTGGCCGCGGGCGTGGCCCTTCTCGGCGCCAGCATCCTTCCTTTCCTCTTCAACGATCCCTCAGCCGAGGCGTACCGCACATCGCTGGCCATCTACACCGCGATGACCGTCGTCGCGCTGCCGGTCTGGGGTGTGCACTTCTGGTTTGCCCAGCGGTTCGCGCTGCGGGACCCGTACGAGCGCGCCTCGTCGCTGCGCCGGCTCTACCTGTACTGGGCCTGCCTCACGGGCTCCATCGCCGCGACCATCCTGGTCTCGGCTGCGGCCGTGCAGCTCCTGCAAGCGGGGCTGGACAACGTGCGCTTCGACGCCCTGGTCACCTCCCAGCTGGGCTGGGCAGCCGCCGTCTGCGCGGCAGTGTGGGCCTCGCATTTCTATATCGCCTGGCGCGACCGCGCCGCTGTCGGCGAGGAGGGAGCGTCCGCCACGCTGCGACGTTGGTACATGTACATCGCCCTCCTCACCGGCCTGCTCATGCTGCTCATCGGCACGGCGTCTTTGCTGCAGATCGCGTGGACGGATGCGGCGCTGGGGACGCGCGATCGATCGCTCGCCGGACCGGGCGGAATCGTTATCGGCGGCGCGCTCCTGTGGGCGGTTCACGCCCGCGCCATCGCGGTCAAGCACATCGCCGACGACCGCCACTCGACGCTGCGCGCGCTCGAAGGCTTCATCGCCGTCGCGTTCAGCATCGCGACCGCGCTCGTCGGGGCCAGCCAGATCCTGTACTACATCGTCGCCCGCGCCCTCGGCGAGAGCGACCCGGGCCACGTGGGTACGAACTTCGTCGTCGCCGCGGCAGGCCCCGGCTCGCAGGTCCTCGTCTTCGGCATCGCCTGGTTCCTCATCAGCCGGCGCCTCCAACGCGACGCGGGCACGCAGGAGGCGGATCGCCAGGCAGGGATACGCCGCCTCTACACCAACCTCGCATCCCTGATCTCGCTCGCGGCGTGGTCGGTCGGCGCGGGCATGTTGCTGTGGACGCTGGCCGAACAGGTGGAGGCGCCCATCATCGGCGTCGAGCCTGACGACTGGAAGGACCCTCTCAGCGTCTCCGTCACTCTGCTTATCGTCGGCGGCGCCGTCTGGGTGGCGCACTGGCGCTATTCACCCTGGGCCGCGGATCGTCAGTCACTCAGCCGCAAGCTGTACGTCTGGGCGGCGCTGCTCGGCAGCGTGCTCGGCGTCCTGTTCGCCGGCGTGGCCATCGTCAACGCGGTCCTGCAGCAGGTTTTCAGCGCCCATCCCCGGCTGGACGACAGCTCCAATCTCGACGTCGGCCATTTCCTTGCCATCCTTTTGGTCGCCGCCGGCGTCGGCATCTATCACTGGCGCGTGCTGCGCGCCGACGCAGCGGCCCGGCCGGCGCGTCCCGCCGCCGCCCCTGTTTCCAGGGTCGCCACCGCCGCATCGGCGACGCCGGCTCCGACGGTGGCCGCCAGCGAGGCGTTGGGCCCCCATGCGCGTCGCTACACCCTCGTGGTCACGGACGCGAACGACGACGACGTCCACCAGGCGCTGTCGAGCCTGCCGCCTCATGCCAGCTACCACCTGACGCCCTCAGAACAGACCGTTGACGGCCGCTGAGGCCCAGGCGTACCTCGACCTCGTCGACTGGCGCCGGC
>VBJE01000244.1 GCA_005879675.1 Chloroflexota bacterium | reverse complement strand
GAAGGGATGTCCCGCCACATGCAGGCGGCGGATCGCCTCGCCGACGGATCGCGCTTCAGTGCGTGAGTCCTGGGCCATCAGGATGCTTACGGGCTTGGCCCCTCCGTCGCCTGCGCCGACACCTCCCCATGAATGGGGAGGACCCCCTGGCCCGCGCGTCGCCACGAGGTCCGGCTCGTCCGCGAAGTCGGCGTCGCGGCGGATGAAATCGGTGGCGCAGTCGAGGATGCCCTGGTAGGAACGCCGGTTGTGGGTCAGCGGCAGGCGCCGGCCCGGGAACCGCGAGCGAATGTTTTCGATCTCGGCGTCGCGCCAGCCGTAGATCGACTGCTTCGCATCGCCGACGACGGTCACATTCCCGAAGTTGTCCGCAGCGGCGAGGCGGATGAAGTCGAGCTGGATGCGGTTGGTGTCCTGGAACTCGTCGACGATCAGGTAGCGGAAGCGCTCGCGGCACCGGCGCCGAAACTCGGGCACGCGCTCGAGCGCGTCGATGACCTCGAGCAGAAGGTCGTCGAAGTCACGCAGCGCCTTGTCGTGCAGCCCGTCCTCGTAGGCGCGGTAGACGGTGAACAGCACCTCGATCGCCTCGAGCTCCGCGCGGGCAGGGTCTGGACCTCCCGAACCGTTGGCGGACGGACGCGCGCTCCAATGCCGCTCGTGAATCTCGAGCGCGCGCTGGCGGAAGCGCTCGGGGCTGATGCCGCGGCCCTTGAGCTTGAGCAGGAAGCGGAGGCCTGATCGCAGCAGGTCATCGAGGTCGTCGACCGAGAGGGCGATAAACGAATCGGGGTCGAACGGCGCGGTGGCGCCGCTGCGCAACCTCGCCATCAGCTCCTGCTCGAAAAGGCGCTGGCCCGTCTCGTCCAGGACACGCAGCTCGCGCGCGGCGCCGACCAGGTAGGCGTACTCGTCGAGCAGGCGGGCGCAAACGCTGTGAAAGGTCATGATCCACGCACCGTCGAGGGCACGCGTCCCCACCTGCGGCCGGCGGGCGGCCAGCTCGTTGGTGATCCGCACCCGAAGCTCCTCCGCGGCGCGGTCGCTGAACGTGACGGTCAGGATCTGGTCGGGAGCGACCCCCTGCTCCACCAGCCAGCAGAAGCGCTCGGTGGCGGTGAACGTCTTCCCGGTGCCAGGACCGGCGGCGATCAGGAACGCGCCCTGCGGCCCCGCGTGCGCGGCGGCGGCCTGCTCGGAACTCAGCGTCCCGACCGATCCCCGGAGGCGAGTCGAGCTCACTCGGGCGGTGCTCCGCCATAGGAGCAGATCGCCGCGTGCGGGCAGCTGCCGAAACGCGTGACGCAAGTGCCGGGGATCTCCCGCGGCGCGGGCTCGAAGTGGCCCCCCTTGATGCGCTCGATCGCCGTCACCACGACCGCGCGGCTCCGCTCGAGGTCCTCGGCGCTGAGGGCCCTCTCCCGGTACTCCTTCAAACCTGCCGGCCGCCCCACGCTGAAGATGTCCTGGCGCATCCCGCCCCACACCCAATCCTTCGGGTACCACAGGGAAAGAAACCGCGGCTGGAAGCCGAGAGGCTTTCCCTCATCGTCGAAGCCGTACTTGCAGGCCAGGTAATAGAGCGCGAGCTGCACGTCGTGCAGCTCGGGCCCGAAGTACATCTCGTAGGCGAAGCGCATCGGCTTGCCGGAACCGGTCTTGTAGTCGACCACCTCGACCTCGCCATCGCCAACGTCGTTGACGCGATCGATCTTGCCGACCACCTCGACACCGTCGAGCTGGAGGTGAAACCGCTTCTCGGTCGCGAGGGTGCCGACCCTGCGGATGTGCTGAAGGCCGGTGAGGGAGCGGATGTAGTTCGACAGCAACGTGCGCACCTGCCTCTCTTCGCGCTTGCGGTCGAGCACGCCCTCCATGCGCGAGAGGTACGCGCCGAGGTATCGCTGCAGCGCGTCTTCGAGCCACTGCCGCTGCTGCTCGGCGTCGAGAGGCCGCCACTCAGCTTCGTGCTCGTGAAAGTCCTGCAGCACCTCGTGCAGGAATCCGCCGCGTGCCATCGCCACCGAGCGCGGCTCCTCGACCAGGCCGGGGTGGTGGTTGTACCAGTACAGTCGCGGGCACTTGAGGTAGTCGTTGAGCGTGGTCGGGCTGAAGTGATCGATCTCGACCGACGCCGGGTTGCGGCCCTCGCCGTAAGGCTCGAACGGCTCGCCTGACACGGGGTCCGTGAGGAACCCGACGTCGAGACCGAGCGCGCCGGCGCGGGCGAGGGCGGACTGGTTGACCGCCACGGGATGCGCCGCCAGCAAGACCTCGGCCTCCCGCGCGAGCAGCACGTCGGCGGGTGTCAGCCGCGAGGAGGCGCGCGTCAGCTCCCGCGAGTCGGCCTCCGGCTCTGCCATCTCCAGGAAGACCGACCGGCCCGCCTGGCGCAGGTAGGTGTCCGCGTAGGTGACGTACAGGCGGCGCCGGGCCCGTGTCAGGGCGACGTACGCCAGCCGCGCCTCTTCGGCGATATGCCCATCAGGGTCGGACGGCCATGAAGGCATGAACCCGACCCTGTACTGCTCGAGCCACGCGCGGTCTTCGGCGTCGAGCAGCGGGTGCGGCCGCGCCGCGAGCGGGAACAGACCGTGTGCGAAACCCGAGCAGAAGACGACCTCGAACTCCAGGCCCTTCGCCTGGTGAACCGTCATCACCTGGACCGCGTCGAGGCGGCCGCTCGCCGCGTCGGTGTCGTCGGCCGCCGCCGCCAGCAGGCTCTCGAGCGATCCGGTGATGTCGGCCAGCAGCGGCTTGGAGCCGTTCAGCCTCTCGTGCACGATCTCGATCGACTCGAGCCCTTCGATCGCCGCCCGCAGGTCGCCAAGCGCCTCCGTCCTGTGGTCGGGAGCGAGGTCGAGGTCGAGCAGCTTCCCGGCCGCCCCGTCCTCGATGAGCACCGAGTAGGCCAGGCTCGCAAGCGGCAGCCTCCGCGCGCGCTCCTGCAGGCGCTCGCGTGCGAGCACGGCGCGGTGTATCCGTTCGAGCTCGTCCTCGGAGAGGAAGGGCATGAAGTCGGGTTCGGGCCGAGCTTCACCTGGCGGAGACCAGCCTTCCGGCAGGGGATACCGCTGCAGATTGCGGTTCGCGAGCGCGTACATGACGCGGTTGACGACGCGCTTCAACGGTCGCGCCCGCTGCGACGCGTGCGCGCGGAGCCGGCTGACCGTCCGCGGGCCGATCCCGCCCAGGCTCGATGCCAGCGAGCTCTCGAAGGCGTCGTCGTCGTCGGGGTGTCGCAGCGACTCGAGGTATCCGATGAGGAAGCGGACGACCTCGTTGCGCGCGGTCGCGCCCCAACCGCGCACCTCGTACGGGATTCCGAGCGCGCGCAGCGCCTCTTCGAAGGGAGCACCCAGCGCGGTCGTGCTTCGCAGCACGATCGCGAAATCGGAGAGATGCCCCCCTGGCCGCTCTGAGTGGAGACGCTTGATCTCGCGCGCGCAGAAGAAGGCCTCGTCGACGGGGTCGCTCTCGCGCGCGACCACGACGGCGGAAGGTTGGTGCGTCTGTTCGGCCAGGAGCACCCGCGGTGCGCGGCCGGGCTGCGTGGCGACGAGCAGCCTTTCGCCTGCGTCCAGGGCTTCCTGCGCGCAGCGCCGGCACGACTCGAGGTGTCGGGTCGAGGCGCCGTAGGCGGCGGCGAAGTCGTGGCTGAGCAGTCGTGGCTGAGCAGGCGCGGAACCGTGCCGCGAAAGCCGTAGATGGACTGGTCGGGGTCACCCACGACGACGAGCCGTGGGTGCGAATCCGGAGGCGCGACCAGGCGCAGGAGCTCGAACTGCGCGGGATCCACGTCCTGAAACTCGTCGACGAGGACGAGGGCGAACTTGGTGCGGAGCCGCTCGCGCAGGCTCGCGTTCGACTGCAGGAGCTCGACGGCATCGGAGATGAGGTCCCGGAAGTCGACGAGCTTTGCGTCCTCCATCCGGCCCTGATAGGTCTGGAAGACCGCCGCCAGAGCGCGCAACCTCTCGCCCGAGCTCGCCTCGGCCGCAAGCAGGAGCGAGGCGGGGTGGACCAGATTTTGCTTCATCAGGGCGACGAAGCCGAGCATGTCGTGCGCGAACGCCTCCGACCGGCGCACCTCGTCCAGCGAGCCGAGCTGCTCGGGGTCGATGTCGGCGAGGACCTTGCGCATGACGATCCATTCCTGGAAGCCGTTGATGAGCAGGCGGTCTCGGTCGGGCGCGTGGTCGCGCAGCAGTCGCGCGCAGAAGCTGTGGAACGTGGAGATCCACGCCTCGCCGTAGTCGTCGCTCAGCCGCTCGTCGATGCGACGGGCGATCTCACCCGCGGCGCTGTTCGAGAAGGTGAGGACGAGGATCCGGTCGCGACCCGCGACGCGCTGGCGCACGGCCTGCTCGTAGAGGTCGACCAGCGCGTGCGTCTTGCCCGTGCCCGGTCCGGCCAGCACGCGCATTGGTCCATTCACTTCGTGGATGTCGATGGGCACAGGGTCTCCCGGGGTTGGCGGCGGGCGACCTGATTATGCGGGGGCTCGTCTCCTGGAGTCAGCCCACGCGGTTAAGGGATCGAGGGATGCGAGCAGGATGGCGAGGAAGAGGACGATCTCGAGCCACGGCCACTGCCTCAGGTGCGGACTCTCGCCCTGTAGATAAAGGAAGGGGCTCGCCAGGAACCACGAGACCGCCAGCAGGGCCCGCCATGCGATCGTCGGACGCTGCTCCCAGACCATCCACCCGGCGGCGGCCAGCATGCACAGGTCGGACCCGTGAAGGTAGGGCGAGAGCAGCAACGAGCCGATGATCGCGAGCGGGACCACCATGCCCGGCGAATCGCGCAGCCTATAGGACGCCCCCATGACGGCGACGACGATGAGGATCCGGAGCGCTGCCGCGTAGAGCCCGGTGGGGTGACGTTGTCGGCGCCGCTCGGCCAGGGACCTCTCATCTCGTCGATGTAAGTCATGACCCCGTGCGAGCCGAGGACCGCAAACGCCATCACGGCCACGACCGCGGCCGTCCCCGCCCAGGCAGCAAGCGCTCGATACCGCGTCGCGAACAAAAGCGCGAGCGGAACGAGCATCGCCGTGTTCGGCTTGAGCAACAGGGCGCCGAACGCGATGCCGGCGAGGACGTCGCGCCGGTCGCGCAGCAGCCGCCAGCCCACGACCGTTCCCGCGGCGACCAGGGGCACGACCTGCCCGACGTTGACCGCGTGCATGATCCACCAGGGGGCGAGCGCGCCGACAACTCCAATCCACCGGCTCAGCCCCGGGCTCGTCGCGCACAGCGCCATGGCGGCGGCGAATGCTCCGAAGCTGATGAGGGCCCAGACGACGTAGGCCGTGTCGTAGGGGAACAGGGCCAGTGGCGCGACCACGAGGGCGACGGTGGGAGGGCTGATGAAAGGCTGCATGCGCTCGGTGGGCGCGATCTGAGCTTGCTGCAGGGCGACCAGGCCCTGGTCGTAGATGTGCGACCAGCCATGCTGCAGGCCGACCTGGGCGGCCGCGAGGTAGGTGTGAAAGTCGACGCTGATAGGGTCATTGCGGATGGCGACGTCGAGGTACAGGGCCCACGTGACAACCGCCAGCGCCGCGACCACGAGCCCCCGCTCGGCGGCCGTACTTATACGTCCGAACAAGGCCGTCTCCCGGTTTTCAGCGTAGCGCAGTCCCGATGCACGCCTCCTACCTAACGAAACGCATGCCCGCCGCCGCCTGGCCGCTCGGGGTCGGCGCCGTTGTGACGCTGGCGCACGTGCCGGAGTTCGTGCACCGCCTGCTCGATGGAGACGAGGCGATCTACGGCTCGATCGCGGTCCTGATGAACATGGGCGGCGACCTCTATGGAGCGGGCGGAGTCGACAACAAGCCGCCCGGCATCTTCTGGGTCTACGCACTCACGTTCCGCGTGTTCGGCGGCTATCAGATGACCGCGATCCACGCCGCCGGGTTCGTCGCCATGGCGGCGACATGCGTGGTGATCTTCGTCATCGCCCGGGACATCGCCGGCCGGAACGCGGGCTTGCTCGCCGCGCTCTTCTACGGAGTCCTCACCGCGGCCGGCAACCCACGGTTGCTGGCAACGAACACGGAGATCCTCATGATGCTGCCGCTCGCCGCCTCCGTCCTCTTCATGTTGAGACGCCGCTGGCTGTGGGCGGCCGCGATGCTGGTCGCCGCCGGAGCCTTCCGCCAGTCAGCGGCCGTGAACGTGCTCCTGCTCGCGGCCGGCGTGCTCTGGCTCGAGCCCGCGGAGCGGCGTCTGAGGGCCGTGTTGCTCAGCGCCTCCGGAGCCGCGGCGGCGCTCGCCGCGGGCGCCGCGTTGATCGAGCTCACGG
>VBJE01000243.1:3897-4546 GCA_005879675.1 Chloroflexota bacterium | reverse complement strand
TCGTCCAGACGCTCACGCCCAAGGAGGTCGACCAGATCGAGGCGGCGGCGATCTCGACCCGCGACGCGATCATCGTCCGGCTGCTCGCCGAGACCGGGATCCGGCGCGCGGAGTGCGCCGGCCTGAAGGTCAAGGACCTGCTCGAAGAGGGCGGCAGGCAGCACCTGCTCGTCCACGGCAAGGGCAGGCGGGACCGGCGCGTGCCCCTCTCGCCGTCCCTGTTCAGGCGGATCCGGAAGCACGTCAGCGGCCGCTCGCGCGACCAGCACGTCTTCCTCGCCCTGCACCTGCAGAACGGCGAGCGCGAGCCGCTCTCCGAGTCGGGGATCACCCAGATGGTCACCAACCTGGGCGAGCTGGCCGGGTTGGACAAGCGGGTCACGCCGCACCTCTTCAGGCACACGGCCGCGACCTACATGCTCCGGAAGGGCGTCGACTCGCTGCTCGTCGCCCAGGTCCTCGGGCACTCTTCGCTCCAGATGATCCAGCGCGTCTACTCGCACATGACGCCGACCGACGCGCACGTCGCCCTGATGAAGGCCCTGACCGCCGCCGAGGACGAGGACGAGTGAGGTTCGACATCGACGCGGAGCGACGCGCCCTCGAGGTCAAGCGGGCCCGGCCGGTCCGCGTCGTGCCCGCCAACCCC
>VBJE01000243.1:0-3865 GCA_005879675.1 Chloroflexota bacterium | reverse complement strand
TGGAGCGCTGGCGCGTCGACGGCTGGACCTGGCGACCGCAGCCGCGCGGCCATCATCGTTCGCGCAGCGGTTCACCGCTGCGCCGCGCGAACCGGCTCCGGCTGGTCGCCGGCGACCGCGTCGTGGCCATCTTCCCGGTCACGATGCGGAACGGCTGGCGGCCGCCCGACCTGCCCGCCGTCCTGGTCTGCCACCGCTGCGCGAAGGCCTCGGGCTGGACGGGACTTGAACACTCGGTATAGAATCCGGCCCTAAGTCGTTCGACGGCTGCGCCTACGCGTAGGCAGCCATACCCGTCCTCGCCGCGAGGTCCGGGCGGTGATGGAGGCAGCCGCGCCGATGGCAGTACTTGTAGCAGCCAGAACCCGCCGCGTCGGCGTCACGATCGACCCTGATCGCCTCGAACGCGAGCTCGCGGCACGTGGTCTCGAAGCGAAGGATCTGGCGAAGCTCGCGGGTGTAGAGGCCGACACCATCGCTCGCGCACGTCAGGGAGGGCGGATCAACCGCGACACCCTGCTGAAGATCGTCGACGCTCTCTCGAAGGTGCCGACGCATCCTCTCGCGGCCGCGCTGGTCGGCCAGGGAAACGAGGAGGCCACCGGAAAGAAGATCGCCGACCCGGCGATGAAGCGGGTCGGCGAGGAGGCCAGCCGTGCTAGCGGCCACACCTCGCGATCAGCATAGCCCGTCCGCACCGCGCTTCTGCGACCACTGCGGTCGGGAGCTCGTCGACGTCCGAGCCGACGCGCGGTTCTGCGGCGCGACCTGCCGGCAGCGCTCGCATCGAGCAGCTAGCCGTGACACGAGCCGTGACAACTCGGGTCCGGTCGATGGGAATCACTCGGGTCGCGAAAGTGTCACGGCTAGCTCGCGAAGTCGAGTTCGAATCAACGGCTCCGGTCACGGCTATTCCGACGTCGAGGGAGAGGTCTACAAGCTCGCCGCACAGCTCGCGCTCATGCCCGACGGCATCGCCGCGGTCGAGCGCGTGCGCGACCACCTCAGCGGTCGACTTCAGGCCGCGAGGTTCGGCCGATGACCTGGGCGAAGCTCGACGACAACACCTGGACCGACCCGACCCTGTGCGCGTTGAGCGGCGACGCGTTCAGGCTCCACGTCTTCGCGCTCACCTACTGCTGCCAGAAGCTCACGGACGGCGAGCTGACCCGAGACGCGGTGGCGCGGATCGGCTTCATGTTCGGCCTACGGGACCAGGCGCTGGAGAAGGCGATCACCGAGCTCGTCACGTTCGACGTCTGGAGCGCGGAGCTGGACGGCTACGCGATCACCGAGTTCACCGAGACCAACCCGACCCGCGAGAAGGTCGAGGCGGCACGTCTCGCGAACCGCGAACGCCAGGCCGACTGGATCAAGAGGCAGGCCGACAAGCGAGCCCAGAAGCGGTCTCGGAGGTCGACCTGATGCCTAACGCCGTTACTAACGCGTTACGGGTGTCCCCGGTGCTAACGCACGCCCCGACCCGACCCGACCCGTCCTTTACCACTCCCAGACGTACTACGTCTGGAGACAAGACACGCTCCTCTCTCCAGGTGAAGATTCTCTTCCCCTGGTTCGAGGAGCTCGTCCGGAGACAAGGCCGCGGCGCGAACGGTCTCTACGAATCAGGGGGAATCCAGTGAGCGCCTGGAGACCAGGCGACGTCTTCGTGGACGACGACCTGACGCCCGAGCAGCTCGACGAGATCTACGGCAAGCACGCGAACGAGGTCGGCGTCAAGAGAGAGAGCTTGGCGGCGCAGGACAGGCGTTTCGGCCGGACCGCGGTTCGCGATGACGAGCTCGACACGGACTTGATCGACCTGCAGTACGGCGACATGGTGGCGGGCGACGGCATCGGCAACGTGCAGGGGAACCCCGCAGCGCGGCAAGAGTTCGACCGCCGACTGCGAGAGGCTGAGTCGTGATCGAGACGAAGATCGGTCGGCTGCGGACGGCGCTGAAGGATCTACTCACTCAGCACGAGCTGGCCGGGACGCTACCCACGTCGGCTCGGTTCCTGTTCTACGAGCTGGTGGCCGCGGGCGTGATCTCGAAGGAGCGTCACGGGGCGCGCCGACCGGACCAAGACATGAACGACGCTCTGATCAGCCTGCGCGAGAGCGGTGATGTGGAGTGGGAGTGGATCGTCGACGAGACGCGATCGCTCGCCGACTGGCGGGGTGCCGCCAGCGTCCGCGAGTGGGTGCTCGACGTTCTAGAACAGGCGCGGGTCGATCCGTGGCTGGGCGATGCGCCGCAGGTGATCACCGAGTCTCGCTCTCTGGCTGGCGTGCTCCGGGTCTTGGCGCGCCGGTATGCGATCCCGATCGCCGCCACCAACGGACAGGTCGGCGGCTTCCTGCACACCGTGATCGCTCCGGCTCTCCACGCCGGTCAGCACGTTCTCTACCTCGGCGATCTCGACCTCGCGGGCGACCAGATCGAGGCGCACACTCGGCGCGTTCTAGAACGCGCGGTCGGCGAGCTTGCGTGGGAGCGGCTCGCCGTCACCCAGCAGCAGGTACACGACCACGGGCTGACTCCGATCGTCAAGGGCGATCGCCGCTACGCCGACGGCGGCGCGCACGAGGCGGTCGAGACCGAGGCGTTGCGGCAGGAGGTCATCGTCGAGATCCTCCGCGGACGACTCGACGAGCTTCTCCCTGAACCGCTGGCTCGCGTGCTCGGCCGAGAAGCGGCCCAACGACGTCGACTCGCAGGGCTACTCGGTCAGCAGGGCGAGCTCTGATGACGATGACGAGATGGCAGCTCAGCAGACGATCTCCGGTGCGCCACGCGGACGAGCCCGACCCGCACCTCGGGCTCGTGCTCCACGTGCTCGCGGGGATCCACCCGCAGTTCCGCGCGGCGTGGATGAAACAAAACATGCCGGTCACCGCGGGGCTGCTCGCTGCCCGGGGGGACTGGGAGCAACTGACGGTGCTCGACGGCGGAGGCGACGGCTCGCTGACGAGGCGGGCATCGTGAGCGGCTTCAAGCGGCCTTGTCTCGTCTGCGGCAGGCCGACCAGCCGAAGCAGGTGCGCGGTCCATCAGAGGCGACTCGACCGTGAGCGAGCGGAAGGCTACGTCTCCGACCTGAAGCCCGGCGGCGGCTCTCGGCGCTGGCGCAGGCAGCGGGAGCGCGCGCTCCGGCGAGACGGCTACGTCTGCGTGAGGTGCGGCGCCCCAGCCGTCGAGGTGGGCCACGTCAAGGCGCGCGCCTACGGCGGAACCGACGAGCTGCCCAACCTGCGGAGTCTCTGTCGCGAATGTCACGCCCGAGAACACCACGCACCCGGGGGGGGCGTGCCCGGCCCTGGGTTCCCCGGCACCGCGGACAGCCGCCCCCAGGCGCGTGAAAATGCGTGCCGCATCGAAGATCGGATTTTTGGAGACGTTCAGTGAGCACGGAAGCTGAGGACTTCGGGCCGAGCGGCGCTCTCCTCTGGCATGGATACGTGGACCAGTTCGAGATGGACCCGGGCGAGCTGGCCGCGCTTCGGCAGGCGTGCCAGGTCGTCGACGAGCTCGATCGGGTCCAGTCCCTGATCCGCAAGTCAGCACCGCTCGTCACTGGCTCGGTCGGCCAGCTCAGGGAGAACCCGCTCTACGCCCAGGCGCGGGAGCATCGCAAGGTGCTGATCAAGCTGCTGGCGACGATCAAGGTCCCGAGCGCGGCCCCCGGCGCGCTCACCGGCAACGTGATCAGCCTGGCCGCTCGGGAGGCGGCGCGGGCGCGATGGAGGAAGGCAAAGAATGGCGCGACGTAGGACGAGGTTCTCAGAACCGCCGCGGCCGTTCGAGGGCTGGCGGCGGGGTGACGGCGGCGGCTTCGGCGACGCGGGCAGCCACCTGCGGCTG
>VBJE01000242.1 GCA_005879675.1 Chloroflexota bacterium | reverse complement strand
CCGAAGCCATGCGGGGGCTGAAGGGCAGGAAGACATGGGTCATGGAGCAGCAGGCCGGCCCGGTGGGGTGGGGGACCATGCTCACGCCCGCCCCAGGTCAGATCCGGTTATGGACGTACCAGGCGATCGCGCATGGAGCCGAGGCCGTGCTCTTCTTTCGCTGGCGAACGGCCCGCTTCGGGACGGAGCAGCACTGGCATGGCATCCTCGACGCGGACGGTTCGGCGCGCCGCCGCTACGCAGATCTTCAGGCGCTGGGCGCCGAACTGAAGCTCCTGGGCTCGGTGCTCGCTTCCGCGACTCCGCGGGCGGACGTCGCGCTCATCCACGACTACGACTCGAGGTTTGCGCTCCAGGTCCAGCCCACCAACGAGGTCCTCGGCTACGAGTCGACTGTGCTGCGCCACTACCAGGCGCTGCGCGGGCTCGGACTCGGCGTCGACGTGCTGCCGAACCTCGAGAACCTCGACCGCTACCGGCTCGTGGTCGCGCCGAATCTCTATGTCTGCGACCCCGAGATGACGTCGACGTTGTCGCGGTACGTCCACGGAGGCGGCACCCTCGTCTTGGCGCCGAGGACGGGGGTCAAGGACCGCTTCAACGCCGTTCCCGAGCGGCCGCTTCCGGTCTGGTTGGACGAGCTATGCGGCGTCCGGGTCACGGACTATCAGAGCGTCGCCGTCGATCGGGCCGTCCTCCTGGAGGGCGCCTCGATTGACGGCGAATTTCGCGGGTGGTATGAGGAGTTGGAGCTCCAGGGTGCGGACGTCCTCGCGATCTACGCCGACGGAGCGTTTGCAGGGTCGCCGGCGCTAACCTCCAACCGGGCCGGCCGCGGGAGCGCCGTCTACATCGGCGGCGCCGCGACACAGCCCACCCTGGACAGCCTCTACCGGCACATGTGCGAAGGGATTGGCCTTGAGCTGCTCGAGCTTCCTTTCGAGCTGGAGGTGGTCCGCCTCGAGGGCACTGGCAATGGTGAGCTGCTGATGCTGCTCAACCACGCCGATCGGGCGCACCAGCTCGAGCTCGCCGGATATCGATGGCACGACCAGATGTCGGGCAGACGCGGTGCCGGCGCGTTCGAGCTGGAGCCGTTTGGAGTGGCGCTCCTCGAGGGAGTCCGTTGAAGATCTCTGAGGTGACGCCGCTCGTCATGGGCACCGAGTGGCGGAATCTGACCATCGTCAAGGTCCGGACCGATGAGGGCCTGACAGGCGTCGGCGAGGTGCGCATGGTCAATCACACTCAGGCGCTGCTCGGCTACTTCGAGCACGCCATCCCGAACCATGTCCTGGGCGCCGACCCCTTCGACATTGAAGCCCTGGTCCAGCGCATGTGGCGCACAGACTTCGAGCGCGCCGGTGCGACCGTGATGTCAGGCATCGCCGCGATCGAGATCGCCTGCTGGGACATCGTCGGCCAGGCGACGGGCCAGCCTGTGTTCAAGCTCATGGGCGGCGCGGTTCGCGAACGCATCAAG
>VBJE01000066.1 GCA_005879675.1 Chloroflexota bacterium | reverse complement strand
CACCGACAACGAACGGCCCGTTCCAGTTCGTCCTCCGCCTGACGGACGGCAATCTGTGCGGTACAGGCGTGAATTGCTTCGACCAGACGGCGACGCTGACCATCACGATCGGCTAGCCGGGCGCCCAACACATAACGCAGCCTTTATGCGTTATATTGGATAAAGGAACCTTTATGTTTCTCCAGAGCCCGCGGAACGAGCTGCCCGACCACTTCCTGGCCTTCGCCAACCCGACCCGCCTGCGCATCCTCGAGCGCCTGGCGACGGCCGGCGACGTGAACGTCAACGACCTCGCCGAGTATCTCCACATGAGCCAGCCGCGCATCTCCTGGCACCTGCGGATGCTGCGCCTGGGCGGGGTCATCCGGACGCGCCGCGAAGGCAGGCAGGTCTACTGCTCGCTGGACGTGGAGAACATCAGGCGCTACCGCGAGCGCCTCGACGAGATGCTCGGCATGACACAGATCACAAAACCGAAAGTTCGTGAGGAGGTGGGGGCATGAGCGCCAATCACAGGGGGAACGGTCACCGGAACGGCAAAGACCACAAGGTGCGCGTCGCGATCGTCGGCGTCGGCAACTGCGCGTCGTCGCTCGTCCAGGGCGTGCACTACTACCGCGACGCGTCGCCGAAGGATTCGGTCCCGGGGCTGATGCACGTGAACCTCGGCGGGTACCACGTACGCGACATCGAGTTCGTCGCCGCTTTCGACATCGACAAGAACAAGGTCGGCCTCGATCTCGCCGACGCCATCTTCAGCAAGCCGAACAACACCGTGAAGTTCTCGGACGTCCCCAAGTCCGGGGTCAAGGTCCAGCGGGGCATGACCCACGACGGCATCGGCAAGTACCTGTCCGACATCGTCCAGAAGGCGCCCGGCGAGACCTCCGACGTAGTTGGCATCCTCAAGAAGAGCAAGGCCGACGTCCTCGTCAGCTACCTCCCTGTCGGCTCCGAAGAGGCGACGAAGTGGTACGTCGAGCAGGCGCTGACGGCCGGGATCGGCTTCGTCAACTGCATCCCTGTTTTCATCGCGCGGGAGCCGTACTGGCAGAAGCGCTTCGAGGAGAAGGGCCTCCCGATCATCGGCGACGACATCAAGTCCCAGGTCGGCGCGACCATCGTGCACCGCGTGCTGACCCGTCTGTTCCGGGACCGTGGTGTCAAGCTCGAGCGCACTTACCAGCTCAACTTCGGCGGCAACACCGACTTCCTGAACATGCTCGAGCGCGAGCGGCTGATGTCGAAGAAGATCTCCAAGACGCGTTCCGTCACGTCGCAGCTCGACTACGACATCGGCAAGGACAACGTGCACATCGGGCCGTCCGACTATGTGCCCTGGCTGAACGACCGCAAATGGGCATACATCCGTCTCGAGGGCCGCTCGTTCGGCGATGTTCCGCTGAACGTCGAGCTCAAGCTCGAGGTGGTCGACTCGCCGAACTCGGCGGGCATCGTCATCGACGCGGTGCGCTGCGCCAAACTGGCGCTGGACCGCGGCATCGGCGGATCGCTCGAAGGGCCGAGCTCCTACTTCATGAAATCGCCGCCGGTCCAGTACAGCGACAACGACGCGCGTCGATTGGTGGAGGAGTTCATCGAAGGTGATAAAGCGGGAGTCAATGGACGCGACGCGCGTGACCGCCGCGTCACGACCCGCACGAAGCCGACCGCAGCTGCTCGCCGCTAGCTACCAGGCGGGCGCGCGCATCCTGCGGGCGACGCCCACCGGGTGGCGGCACGCGGCCGCCGCGCCGGGTGGCGCGGCGTGGTTCTGGCTGAGCGGTGCCCAGCGACGCGCGGCGCTCGACAACTACGCCGCGGCACTCGGACGGGAGCGCGACGACCCCGAGGTCGCTCGTGTCGCGAGGCGCGCCTTCCAGAACTACGGCCGCATGCTGATGGACTTCGTCCTCATGGGCAGCCTTTCCCCCGCGGAGCTCATCGCGCGCGTTTCACTCGAAGGGCGCGAGCACCTCGACGCCGCGATCGCTCGTGGACGCGGGGTGATCATGGCCGTGCCCCACATGGGTTCGTGGGACATGGCGGGCTCATACGCGGGCGCCCTCGGTTATGGGATCTCGGCGGTGGCGGAGCGTTTCCCCGGCAGCCTGAACGACGCCGTCGTCAGGACGCGCCAGAGCTTCGGCCTGGACGTCATCATGCTTGGCCGCTCGGCGGTGCGGGCCATCACCGAAGCGCTGCACGCGAACCGTATCGTCGCCCTCCTGTGCGACCTGGAGCAGGGTCCGGGCGTGAGCGTGCGTTTCTTTGGCCGGACCGCGACCGTGCCGGGTGGCCCGGCCGCGTTCGCCCTCAAGACTGGCGCCGACCTCATTCCGGCGTGTCAGTACGCCGTGGCGCCCGGCCGGTATCGCATCCATCTCGACCCCGCGCTCTCCATCTCCACCGGAGAGGCCAGGGAGCAGGTGATGCAGCGCGTGATCAGCCGATTCGAGGATTTCATCAAGGAGCGACCTGACCAGTGGTACGCGTTCCGGCCCATGTTCGGCCGCTGAGGGATGGGCGAGTGGACATGGCGCGCCTTCAAGATCGTGCAGTCCCTGGTCGAGCGCCTTCCGCGTCCATGGGCTTACGCCCTGGCGGTGACGGCGGCGCGCTTCGCGTGGTGGTTTTCGCCCCTCGCGCGACCGCGGCTCGAGCACAACCTGAAGATCGCCTGTCCCGAGCTGGCTACGGACCGCGCCCTCCTGCGCCGGCTGTCCTGGCTGAACTTTCGCGATCACGCCAAGGCCTACGCCGACCTGATGCAGCTGCCCCGGGCCCGCGTCGAGGCGATGCGGCCCAGGCTCAAGGTCACGGGTTGGGAGTACCTCGAGGAAGCGCGCTCGCTCGGCAAGGGAGTGCTGGCGGTGTCGTGTCACATGGGCTCCTACGAGGTCGTGGCGGCGATCTGGTCGGCGACGCTCGCCCCGGTGAGCTTCTTCGCGGAGGAGCTCGAGCCGCGGGCGTTGTTCGAGTGGTATCGCGACACTCGCGCGAGACTCGGCATCAGCGTGTTGACGCTCGACTACGGCGGAATCCGCAAGGTGATAGAGGCGCTGCGCGACCAGGAGATGGTGATCACCGCCATCGATCGCGACATCACAGGTACGGGATACCTGATGCCGTTCTTCGGCAAGATGGCTCCCATCCCGCTGGGGCCGGCGGCGATAGCACTCCGCCTCGGCACACCGCTCCTGCCGGTCTGCGTCTACCGGCTGCCCGACGATACGTACGTGGCGGAGGGCACACCCCTGGTTTTCGCCCAATCGACGGGCAACCCGCGCGCCGACCAGGTGCGGGCCACCGAGCAGCTGCTGCGCCGCATGGAGCAGTTCATACAGGCTCACCCCGAGCAGTGGCACGTGCCGCATCGGATCTGGTCGGGATCGCCTTGAGGGCGACATGAAGGTTGGGCTCGTCTCGCCGTACGACTTCGCCTCGCCAGGAGGCGTCAACGAGCACGTGCGCCACCTGGCCGTCCAGCTCCAGACCCTCGGCCACGAAACGCGAATCTTCGGCCCTTCGAGCCGTGCCGATGTGGGTGTCGACGCGGCGCGCTTCTATCGAATCGGCACGCCGATCGCGATCCCGGTCAACGACTCCGTGGCGCGGATCACCCTGAGCTTCCACCTCGCCAACCAGGTGGCCGCGATCATCGCCGAGGAACGCTTCGACGTTCTCCATTTCCACGAGCCTTTGATGCCTGCCCTGCCGATGACCATGCTGCGCATGTCGACGACCGCAAACGTCGGCACGTTCCATGCGTTCGCGCCTTCCAACATC
>VBJE01000065.1 GCA_005879675.1 Chloroflexota bacterium | reverse complement strand
CGGGCTGCCACATGAGCACGGATCCCGCGACACCACGACCCGATCGCCCGTGCGATAGCGGATCAACGGCATCCCCCACCGCCCGAGGTTGGTCGCGATGAGCTCGCCATCCGCCGCCACCTCGAAGATGAACTCGGATTCGACGAGGTGCACCCCGTCCCGCGCGGAGCAGCTGTGCCCCGTGGGGCCGAGCTCGGTCATGCCGGTGTGGTCGAACGTCACCGCCGAAAACGCCGTCTCGATCGCATCGCGCGTGGAAGGAATCGACGCCCCCGGCTCGCCGGCGTGAATCGTCGTCCGGATGCTCGACGCCGCGATGTTGACCCCGATCTCTCGCGCCACGTCGGCCAGCCGCAGCGCATACGTCGGCGTGCACAGCAAGACCGTGGCGCCGAGGTCGAGCATGTTGCGCACCCGCTGCTCGCTCGTCATCGCGCCGCCGGAGATGCACATCGCACCCAAACGCTCCGCGCCGCCGAACGCGGACCAGAAACCGATGAACGGCCCGAAGGAGAACGCGAAGAACACGCGATCCTCCGCCGACACCCCCGCCGCGCGGTACACGTGGTCCGCCCATATCCGCACCCACCAATCCCACGACTCCTCGGTGTCCAGCCATCGCAGCGGCTGGTCGCCGCTCGAGCCCGACGTCTGGTGCAGGCGCACGTACCGGTCCACGGGAACGGTGAGGTTCGTGCCGAACGGAGGATGCGCGGCCTGGTCCGCGAGAAGCTCAGATTTCGAGGTCAGCGGCAGGCGCTCGAAGTCGTCCCAGCCGCCCACGCTGTGAAGACGCGCGCGCCAGAACGCGTTGGTCGCCAGCACGTGAGTGAGCCCCGCGCGCAGCTTGCCGAGCTGCAGAGCGCGCAGCTCGTCGAGGCTAGTCTCTGACGGCCCTGTCGCCGAGCTCAAGCGCGGAGTCGAGGATCTCGTAGCCCTCCTCGAGCTCTGCCTCGGTGATGCAGAGCGGAGGGTTGGTCATGATCGTGTTCCAGCGCACGAAGGTGTGCATCCCGCCGTCGAGCAGGGCCTTGGCGATGGCCTTCATCTCCGGCGACGTGCCGTTGAACGGAGCGAGCGGCTCGAGCGTCTGGCGGTCGCGAACCAGCTCGAGACAACCGAACAGGCCGATCGACCGCGCCGCGCCGACGCATGGATGCCGCTCGCGCAGCCGGCGATGGATTCGCGCCAGCACCTCGCCCATGCGCCGCGAGTTGCCGACCATATCGTCCTCTTCGTATGCCTGCAGCGCGCCGAGCGCCGCGGCGCAGCCGAGAGGGTGGCTGTTGTAGGTCAGCCCGCCGTAGAAGGCGTGGTCGTCGAAGTACGCCGCGACCGCGGGTCGCATCCCCACCGCGCCGAGGGGCACGTAGCTCGAGGTCAGGCCCTTGGCGAGCGTGATCAGGTCCGGCACGACGCCCCAGTGATCGACGGCGAACCACCGGCCGGTGCGCCCGAAGCCGGTCATGACCTCGTCGCAGATCATCAGGATCCCGTGGCGGTCGCACAGCGCGCGCACGCCCTGCAGGTAGCCGTCGGGTGGGATGAGGATGCCGTTCGTGCCGGTGATGGGCTCGAGCAGGAAGGCGGCGATCGTCGACGGACCTTCAAGCTGGATCGTCTCCTCGAGGTTGGCCAGGGCCTCCTCGACGGTGTCCCAGCCGCGCTGGATGCCGTGGTACGGATCGAGCACGTGGACGACGCCGCCGCCCGAGCCTTCGTTCGGCCAGCGCCGCGGGTCGCCTGTCGCCTGGACCGCCGTGCCGGTCGAGCCGTGGTACGAGCGGTAGCGGGCCAGGACCTTCGGCCGGCCTGTGACCGCGCGCGCCATCTTGATCGCGTTCTCGTTCGACTCCGCGCCGCCCAGCGTGAAGAACACCTTGTCGATGTCGCCGGGGAGCAGGGAGGCGAGCTTCGCCCCTAGCCGTGCCCGGGGCTCGTGCGCCATGAAGGGGCTGATGTAGGGCAGCGCTTCCGCCTGGCGCTTGATCGCTTCGATGATCCGGCGGTCGCCGTGACCGGCGTTCACGCACATGAGCTGGCTGTTGAAGTCGATGAAGCGCCGGCCGTCGGCGGTGTGGAAGTGCACGCCCTTGGCGCTCGTCACCGGCAGCGGCTTCAACCCGGTCTGCGCGGACCAGTCGTACAGCGTGTGGCGCAGGCAGAGCTCGGTGATCTCCTCCGCGCTGAGGGCCTTAATCGCCTCTATGACCATGCCCTGATCCTAGCCCCCGCCGTCGGTTCCACCCAGGACGCCGTCCGCCCGCAGCCGCTCCAGGCTCTGCATCCGCGCCTCGGCGCGCGATCCGAGCTCGCGCAGCACGGCGGCGATCAGCGCCTCGACCAGGGCCACCGCGCCCACCAGCGAGTCGAACGGCCCGACCGTCTCGACGCTTGTCACCAGCACCTGGCGGGAGAACGCAGAGGCCGGGGACAGCCACGGGTCGGTGAAGAGGACCACGTCGCACCCCCGGCCCGCCGCCACCCGCGCGGCCTCGATCGTGTCCGACTGGTAGCGCCGGTAGTCGAAGACCACCAGCACGTCGGTCTTCCGCATGTCGATCAGCTGCTGGGCCGGAGCGCTGCGCTCCGCGTCGACGAGGCCCACGCCGGGGCGCAGGAGGTGCAGCTGGCCGGCGAGGTAGCGCGCGAGAGGCGCGCTCACGCGGCCGCCGAGGATCATCACCCGGCGCCGCACATCCCCGAGCAGCGAGACCGTCTCCTTCACGTCGCGGTCGGAGAGGAGGTCAAGCGTGCTCTTGAGGTTGTGCCCCGCGACCTCGAGCGCGTGGTTCACCGCCGAGTCGCGCTTCGGCTCGTCGCGGTAGCGCGCCAGCGGCGAGCTCAGGCGGGATTGCACCTCGCGGCGCAGGCTCTCCTGGAACTCGGGGTAGCCGCGGAAGCCGAGCTTGGCGATGAACCGGGTGACCGTCGGGGGGCTCACGCCAGCGCGCTCGGCGAACCTCGCCACGCTCTCCAGCCCGGCGATGGGGTAGGTGGCCAGGAGGACCCTCGCCAGCCGGCGCTCGGCCGGGCTCAGCGAGTCCAGGCGCTGGCGCACCACCTCGCCGACCCGGGCGTCATGCCCTGTCACGTTTGTTACATCCTGCCCCAATCCCGCGCTCCCGGAACGATCCTTGACAACCGCGCGAAGCTGCTGTTAGCTTCCCGAGCGAAAGCCGCCGAGGGGAAGGCTACTAGGGAGGAGCACCTTATGAGCGTCGAGGCTCAGAGTTCCGACGTCGAACAACTCAACTTCGCCGTCTCGTTCACGATCATCTCGATCCTCTCCGGCTGCCTGACCCTGTACGCGTACGGGATGAACACCGGCGGCCCGGTGATCATGAACATCGGCTGGCCGCTTGTGGGCATCATGGTGACCCTCGTCGGCCTGGCCATGGCCGAGGTGTGCTCCAGCTATCCGACGGCCGGGGGCCTTTACTACTGGGCCGCGAAGCTCGGGGGCAACAACAGCGCGGCCTGGAGCTGGTTCACAGGCTGGTTCAACCTCCTCGGGCAGATCGCCGTCACCGCGGGCATCGACTTCGGCGGCGCGTTCTTCATGTCCGCGCTCTTCAACCAGCTGTTCAACTACACGCTCGACCCGCCGCACATCATCGCCGTCTACGCGGTGATCCTCTTCCTCCACGGCCTTTTGAACACGTTCGGCGTGCGCCTCGTGGCGCTCCTCAACGACATCTCGGTCTGGTGGCACCTCGTCGGCGTGGCGATCATCTTCGTGGTCCTCTTTTTCCTGCCTTCGCATCACCAGTCGGCGGGCTTCGTCTTCACGAAGTTCGTCAACAACACCGGTTTCGGCAACTCGATCTACGTGTTCATGATCGGACTGCTGCTCGCCCAGTACACGTTCACCGGCTACGACGCATCGGCGCACATGACCGAGGAGACTCGCAACGCGGCGGTCGCCGGCCCGCGAGGGATCGTGTGGTCGATCGTCGTCTCCCTGTTCGCCGGCTGGGTCCTGCTCATCGCCGTCACGGCGGCGATCCAGGACTACGACGCCGAGCGGATGGCGGTCGTCCCGCCGGCGCAGATCTTCGTCGACGCGGTCGGCCACAACCTCGGCACGTTCCTGCTCTTCATCGTCGTCGGCGCGCAGTTCTACTGCGGCATGTCGTCGGTGACGGCCAACTCGCGCATGATCTACGCCTTCTCGCGCGACGGCGCCGTGCCAGGCTCCCAGTTCTGGCATCGGATCAACCCGCGCACCCGAACTCCGACCAACTCGATCTGGTTTGCCGCCGTCGGCGCCTTCATCCTCGGCCTGCCTTACCTGTGGAACCCGGTCGCGTACGCGGCGGTGACCTCGATCGCCGTCATCGGCCTGTACATCGCCTACGGCCTGCCCATCCTCCTCCGGCTGCTCGCCGGCGAGAAGTTCCAGCGCGGGCCCTGGCATCTCGGGCGCTGGAGCTACATCGTGGGCTGGATCGCGGTCGTGTGGATCGGTTTCATCGCCATCCTCTTCGTCCTCCCGCAGACCGCCCCCGGGAACACGCTCCAGACCTTCAACTACGCGATCGTCGCGGTCGCCGTCGTGCTGCTGTACTCGGGCGGCTACTGGTTCCTCTCGGCGAAGAACTGGTTCAAGGGGCCGAAGGTCCAGGGCAGCGCGGAAGAGCTGGCACGGATCGAGGCGGAGCTCGAGGCGGTGGGGTCCGCGGCGCCCGCTCCAAGCAGGTAGATGTCGGACAGGCCAAGGATCGGGATCACCGTCAGCCCCCAGCGGGGCGAGAAGTACTACGTCCCGTACCTCAAGGCCGTCGAGGCCGCGGGCGCGGAGCCGGTCGAGCTCCCGCCGGGCACCCCGGAGCTGCCCGAGGTCGACGGCCTGCTGCTACCCGGCGGCTGGGACGTCGACCCGGCGTTCTACGGCGAGGCCAAGGACGAGAAGGTCGGTCCGATCGACCGCGACCTTGACGAGACCGAGCTCGAGCTGTTCCGGCAGGCCCGCGAGCAGGACATCCCGATCCTCGGCATCTGTCGCGGCCAGCAGGTGATCAACGTGGCCCTGGGGGGATCGCTCGTCCAGCACCTGGACGACCACGACGTGCGCGGCTACGGCCGCAGTCACCTCGCCCACACCATCGAGGTGGATCCAGGGTCCGAGCTTGGCCACGCGGCCGGCGAGCATCGGATCCGGGTCAACAGCTTTCACCACCAGGCCATCCGGCGACTCGCGCCGGGCCTTCACCAGACGGCCCGCGGCGAAGACGGCACGGTGGAGGGCGTGGAGTCCGACGACGGCCTTATCGTTGCGGTGCAATGCCACCCGGAGGAGCTGACGACCGACCTGCCCTGGGCGCGCAAGCTCTTCGAGCGCTTCGTCGCCCGCGCTCGCGGCCGACGCAAAGCACAGTCCTGACGCCGTGGCGGGCAAGCCCGGTCAGGATGGGACTTACTGAATGCTGACCAAGGAGCACCTGGCGCATCAGGTCGAGAACAAAGAGATCGACACGGTCGTCGTGGCGTTCACGGACATGCAGGGCCGGCTGATGGGCAAGCGCGTCGACGCCGAGTACTTCGTCGAGACCTCGTACGAGGGGGAGTCGACCGAGGGCTGCAACTACCTGTTGACGGTGGACATGGAGATGGATCCCGTCCAGGGCTACGAGATGGCCAACTGGGGCTCCGGCTACGGCGACTTCGAGATGGTCCCGGACTTCAACACCCTGCGCGTCATCCCCTGGCTCGACGCCACGGCGATGGTTCTGTGCGACGTCGCCTGGCACGACGGCAAGCCGGTGCGCCCATCACCGCGGCAGGTGCTGCGGGCGCAGATCGAGCGCGCGCGCAAGCTCGGCTTCGAGCCGATGTTCGGCTCCGAGCTCGAGTTCTATCTCCTCAAGGAGACGTACGCCGAGGCGCACGCCAAGAACTACGTCGGCCTCACGCCGTCGGTCCCTTACATCCTCGACTACCACGTCCTGGCCACCACCTACGACGAGCCCTTCATCAGGGCCGTGCGCAAGGGCATGAAGGCGGCGGGCGTCCAGGTCGAGAGCTCCAAGGGAGAGGCGTGGCCCGGCCAGCAGGAGATCAACTTCCGTTTCGCCGACGCCCTCACGATGGCCGACAACCACGTCATCTACAAGAACGGGATCAAGGAGATGGCGCACCAGCACGGCTGCGCCGTGACATTCATGGCCAAGCCCGACCACCGCTGGATCGGCAGCTCGTGCCACGTCCACTCGAGCCTCTGGAAGGACGGGCGCAACGTGTTCGACGGCGAGTCGCAAGCCTTCAAGCAGTACCTCGCCGGACACATCGCGCACGCATCAGAGCTGGCCGTATTCCTCGCCCCGAACATCAACTCCTACAAGCGCTACGCGGCCGGCAGCTGGGCGCCGACGACGCTCGCGTGGGGCCACGACAA
>VBJE01000064.1 GCA_005879675.1 Chloroflexota bacterium | reverse complement strand
AGCCTCACGCCGGCCATGGCCTGGTTGCCATCGCTCTTGTCCACGACGATGTTCTCGGTGAGCGTGTTCGAAGGCACGTCGTAGAGGCGGACGTAGTACTCGCGCGCGTTCAGGTGCTGGATCAGGTAGAGGTTGATGCCGTTGTTGCTGACGGCGTCGAACTGGAAGTAGCCGGCGAGGTCGATCTTGCGCGCCACGGTGAACCTGCTCGTGTCGATGAGCAGCATGTGCGTGCCCTTGGGCATCTGTCCGGTAGCCTCGTCGAATCTCTCGACCACGAGCCAGCGTCCGTCGGGGGACAGGCCGCCAGGGAGGCCGTTGGCGGTGGCGGCGGGGAGCTGGAACGAGTCACCGAGCCGCATCGAGTTGCGGATGGAGCCGGTTTGAGGATCGGTGTCGATCAGGGACGTGGAGAGGATCGAGTAGACATGAGTCCAGTCGGCGGAAGGGACGCCCAGGGCGAGCCTGCGATCGGCGGCCTGGGAGCGTGCATCTATGACGGCGAGCTCCGGCACCGAACCGCGCGCCACCGCCTCGTACAGCTTGTCACCGGTGGAGGGTTTTTGCTCGGCGGCCGCACAGCCGGCCGTGAGAACGACCAGACAGATCAACGCGAATGCACCTTTCATGAAATTGACCTCGCAATCTGGATTGCCTGCTCTTTGCTCAAGTCGCCTTCGATGCGGACGACGGTTCCACCGTCGTCGAAGACCAGCGTGTTCGTGGCCAGTCGCAGGGTGTCGAAGTACGGGGTGCCGTCGGCGGCGGTGAAGACGAAGTTGTGCGGCCGGCCGGAGATCCAGTAACCGGAATGCCCGTCGACGGTGACCTGCTCGATGGTCACATCGGGACCGAGCGTCTTCTGGAAGTACTGCTCGTTGACCCTTCCGCGGGCCTCGGTCACGAGCACGGAGACGCCGGTCAGGCCGGAGGGTTTGATGTCCGAGCGCTCGCCGTAGACGAGCGAAACCGCGCCGCCTGAAGGCCCGCCCGGCGGCAGCCTGACGTAGACCGCGTCGGGCTGGCCGAGCGACGCCGGCAGCAGGATCTTCCACTCGATCCCGGAGTGCCGCGCCTCGTCGAGCGTGACGGCGGTGCCGAGATTGAGGTACTCGCCAGGGCGTCCCGAGGGCAATGGGGTCGGTGACGGCAACGGCGTTTCGGTGCGGTGAAAGACGGTGTGCACGTTCACCCAGTCCGCGATGGCGTTGCGGGTTGGGGTGTAGGCCAGGAGGGTGGCGACGATCAGCAGGACGGCGGCGGCGGCGAGGGCCCACCGGCTCTGCGGTAGTCTCCAGCCCTTCCCCCACCGTGCGCGAAGCGCGCGGCCCCCATGAATGGGGAGGACCACCTTCAGCTCCGGAGTACGGGGCCATTCGATGGCGGTGGCGAGAGCTGCCAGCTGCTCTTCGAGGTCAGGCATTCGCCGCCTCCTCCACCCGCGCACGCAGCCTGGCAAGCGCCCTCGACAGGCGCGACTTGACCGTGCCTTCGGGGATGCCGAGAGCCGCCGCGGTCTCGTCGCCGCTGAGCTCGAGGAAGTACCGGCTCGCGATCACGAGGCGGTCCTCCTCGCTGAGGGCGTTGACCATGGCGAGCAGCCGCTTGCGCTCGTCCAGGGCCACGGCCACCGCCTCGGGGGATGGGGCCGCATCCCCCGGGCGAAAGCCTTCGGTCAGGCGAAGCTCTAGCCGGTGCCGCCTGCCCGATGAGCGCACCCGGTTGCGGGCCTCGTTGGCCACGATCCGCAGCAGCCACGGCCGCAGCTCGGCGCCGGCGCGGAACCTGTGCAGCGCCCGGTACGCCTTGACGAAACCCTCCTGCGCGGCGTCCTCGGCATCTGCCGCCGAGCCCGCGATGACGTAGGCGGTCCGGAACGCGACCTGCTGGTATCGCTGCACGATCTCCTCGTAGGCGGCCGAATCGCCGCGCTGCGCGCGCGTGATCAGCTCGGAATCGTCCGCTGGCCGGCCCTCCATCGGAACGCATCATCTACACCTGGCGTCGCATCATGGTTCCGCTCCTTTTGCAACCAGGCGGCAGGGAGGTGTGTTTAGGAGGTCGATGGAAGGTACGGAGCGCGTCTTCGAGCGCCTCGTCCGGGACCACCAGGACCGGGTCTACGCGCTCGGGCTGGCGCTGACCGGCAACCGGCATGACGCCGAGGAGGTGGCGCAGGACACGTTTCTGCGCGCCTACAAAGCGCTCGCCGGGTACCCGCCCGAGCGCATTCGCGAGCTCAAGCAGCGCCCCTGGCTGCACCGGATCGCGGTCAACGTGGTCCGCAACCGCGTGCGGGGCGTGAGGCCGCGGCTGGTCGAGCTCAACGGCAGCGAGCCCGACAGGGGGATCGGACCGGAGGAGGACGTGCTGCGGCGGGCGGAGATCGACGAGCTTGCCTCGCGTGTGGCGTGCCTGCCCCCGCGGTACCGCGAGGCGGTGGTGCTGCGGCATGTGCAGGAGCTCTCCTATGCCGAAGTCGCGGACGCGCTCGGACAGCCGGTGGGAACGGTCAAGGCCAACGTCCATCGCGGCCTGAAAATGCTCAGAGGAGAAAACCATGGCGACGGTGATGATTGACCTGAAGCGGCTCGGCGACGTGAAGGCGCCGGCCGGATTTGCCGAGCGCGTGCTCGCGCGGGCCGGGATGGCCGACTCGTACGCGGTGTTCGAGACGGTCCTGGGCCCTGTCTACGTGGCCTGGAACCAGCTTGGCGTCTCGGCCGCGATGCGGAGCAAGTCCGCGGCCGAGTTCGAGGACTGGTTCCGGCACGACGTGGGGCGGAAGCTGGTGCGCGTGGATCCGCCGGCTGATCTTGGGCGCAAGATCGAGGACCAGCTGAGCGGAAGGCGCCGCCTGCGTTTCGACCTGCGCGGACTGACGTCGTTCTCGCAGCAGGTGCTGCACAAGACGCTCGAGATCCCGCGAGGCCAGGTGCGGCCGTACGGCTGGATCGCGCGCGAGATCGGGCACCCCGCCGCTGTGCGTGCGGTCGGTACGGCGCTTGCCAACAACCCGATCCCGTACTTCATCCCGTGCCATCGCGTCGTGCGGTCGGATGGCGTGATCGGCAACTACGGTGGCGGGGGCCCGGAGGCCAAGCGCAACATCCTGACCCTCGAGGGCGTGCAGCTGAAGCGCCTCGAGACGCTCGCGCGGTCGGGCTTCCGCTACGAGGGGGTCAAGAGCACGAAGATCTTCTGCTTCCCGACGTGCTACCACGGCCGCCACGCGCGCGAGGAGAACTTTGTGTTCTTCCACGACGAGGTCGAGGCTCGGGCGGCGGGATACCGGCCCTGCAAGGACTGCCGGCCGGCGGTCGCCTAGGGATCGAGCGGACCGACGCTGGCGGCCGGAGGGGCCCCGCGGCGGTACAGGCGGTGCGACGTGGACAGGCCACCGTCGAAGTTGATCGCCTTGCCACCGTGGTAGCGCATCGCTTTGGAGCCGCCGTGGGGCTTGTGGCCGAAGACGACGCGCCGGCCTTGCATCAGCTCGAGGTAGCGGTCCAGCCGGGCGGGCTGCGTCTCGAAGATGTTGGCGCTGCTGAGGAGGTCCCACAGGAGCGGTTCGTCGCCCGATTGCAGAAGCTCTTTCACGCCCTGGTTGATCGAGTCGACCGCGGATCCGATGCGCAGGTATGCGTCGTTGCCGCAGTGCTGGACGAGCGTGCCGTCGGACAGTTTCACGAGGGCGGGCCGCTCGCGAACCCATTGCTGCAGGGGTTCGTCCTTGCGCAGCTCATCTAGGTCGTGGCGCTGGCCGCCGATGCTGATCCACCATCCGATGCGGGTCTGGTCGCGTAGCGCCCACAGCATCGCCACCTCATGGTTGCCGAGCAGCACCTCTGTGTTCGGCCGGTCGCGCGCGAAGCGCAGAGCACCGACGCCGAACAGGCCGTAGTCGACCAGGTGAAGATCGTCCGCCATTGGTCGGCCGGGTACGGCTTCAGCGCGGCGAAGAGTCGCTGGATGTCGCCATGGACGTCGCCGACGATGAGGATGGGCAGCCCGATCCTAAACGGACTCCCGGAGGCGGTGGGTAGAATTCCGTAGGCGCATAGGGGCGTAGCTCAGTCTGGTCAGAGCATCGGTCTCCAAAACCGAGGGCCGAGGGTTCGAATCCTTCCGCCCCTGCCATTCTTCACCGGCCCTCAAGTAATGCCGCGCGCGGTCTCGTTCCCCCTGTAGGGAGCTCCTGCAGGCACGCGATGAGCAAGCGGATGATCACTCGCTGGTACATCGGGGCGTGGGTGGTGTGGCTGCTGGGAGTCATGGCGCTGTTCCTGATGTCGAGGGCTTCCCGGGCCAGCACCTCGCCGCCGCCCGGAGTCTTCTTCACCTATCTCGTGATGTTCATCGCGGCCGTGGTCATGCTCGCGATGTGGCTGGCGGGCCTGCTGAGGCTCGCGATGCAGAGGTCGTGGGGATGGTTCACAGGCGTTCTGATCCTGCATCTCGTCGGCCTGGGCATCATCGGCATGGTCGCGTACGCGATCTCGGGGCCGGACGGCCGCCGCACCGAGATCGTCTACCGGCCGCGGGCGACGTAGCGTTTCGGGCGTTCATCCCTCCGGCGGCTGGCCGGCTCCTGCGGGGGTCCGGCCAGTCGTCTGCCGGCCTTCGTAAAATCAGGCGACCCGGTTAGACTCCCGTTGGTCTGCTTCTGGCTCTCAGGGCATGGGGAACTGGGCCGCTAGCTCAACTGGCAGAGCGCCGTGCTGATAACGCGGAGGTAGGTGGTTCGAGTCCACCGCGGCCCACCACAGTTTTCGAAACTCCCGCCATTTGGGCACGAATGGTCGCAACTCGGCTCACCGA
>VBJE01000063.1:5584-8867 GCA_005879675.1 Chloroflexota bacterium | reverse complement strand
CGACCCCGAACTGGTGGGCGGTGATGACGTCGAACTGCCCTTCCATCAACACCGCGTTGCCCGTGCGCGCGATCGGGTCCCGGGCGAGGTCCAGCCCGAACACCACTCTTCCTTTTATGTAGGCGGGCGTCTCGGGCGAGTTGATGTACTTCCGCTGCTCGTCCTGACGCACCGTGCGGGCGGTGAACGCCAGCGGCTGGCCGCGCTCGTCGCGGATGGGGATCACCAGGCGCTCGGCGAAGAAGTCGGTGCCGTCGCGCCGCATCAGCCCCGCCTCCTGGGCGTCGGCCAGCGAGCGCTTCTTGAAGCGCAGGTACTCGGCGAACCCGCGCCCGGCCGGCGCGTAGCCAAGCTGGAACTTGCGGGCCGTCTCCTCGCTCACGCGCCGCGACTCGAGCAGCTTCCGCCCCGGCTCCCCCGCCGGGTTCTTCCACAGCACGTACTCGTAGTACTGGGCCGCGAGCTTGAGCATGTCGAGGATCCGCTTGCGCAGGTCGGCGCGCTCCTTCTGCTCCGGGTTGAGCTTCTTCAGCTCCACGCCGGCGCGCTCGGCCAGCGTCTGGAGGGCGCCACGCTTGTCCGTCTTCTCGATCAGCTCCACGAAGGTGAAGACGTCGCCCTTGCGCTCGCAGCCGAAGCAGTACCAGGACTGGCGCTGGGGATTGACGTGGAAGCTGGGGCTGTCCTCCTGGTGGAACGGGCAGAGACCCCAGTAGTCCTTGTTCCGCTTCGTCAGGCGGACGTGCTCGGACACGACCTTGACGAGGTCGACCTTCGCCTTGACCTCTGCGAAGGCGTCATCGGACGACAGGGTGGGCACGTGCTTATTGTGAGGGCGAATGGCGCGCCGATCCATCGTCTGGGTAAAGGAAGAGCCCCTCGGCGCGGAATTCGCCGACGTGGACATCGCCCGCGGGCGCCTGACCGCCGCCGGCATCGCCATCGGCTCACATCCAGTGGGTTACCGGCTGGATTACAAGCTCGAGACGCGCACCCGGTACGTCACGTCGGGCCTGCTGGTGGAGGCACGCGGCCAAGGCTGGCGGCGCAAGCTCGATCTCCGGCTGCTCTGGTCTGGCAAGTGGACCGCGCGCACCAGCGCCCGCGGCCACGTCGACCTGCCACCGCCGGGCGGGGACATGACGCTGTTCGGCGAGGCGCTCGACTGCGACCTGGCCCTTTCGCCCCTCACCAACTCCATGCCGGTCCTGCGCCACAGCCTGCTCGAAGGCGGCGGCCCGCTGGAGTTCCTGATGGCCTGGGTTTCGGTCCCGGACCTGCGCGTCCTGCCGAGCCGGCAGCGCTACAGCTTTCTGCGCCGGTCCGGCAACCTCTCGATCATCCGCTACGAGTCGTCATCGCGAGACTTCGTCGCCGACCTTGGCTTCGACCAGGACGGGCTGTGCCTCAGCTACCCAGGCATCGGTCGAGCCGTTTAGCGCGGGGCCGCGTTCGTCGACCCCGAGATCGCTCAGGCCGAACCAGCGGTGCAGCCGGCGCAGCGGCTCCGGCGCCCACCAGTTGATGTCGCCGAGCAGCCGCATCACAGCCGGCACGACCAGGGAGCGCACGATGGTCGCATCGATGGCGACCGCGATCGCGAGCCCGATCCCGATCGCCTTGATGATCACGACCTCGGCCAGGCCGAAGGCCATGAAAACGGCGAACATGATCGCCGCCGCGCCGGTGATCAGCCGGCCCGTCCGCTCCAGGCCACGCGCGACCGCGGCGGTGTTGTCGCCGGTGCGCACGTACTCCTCGTGGATGCGGCTGACGAGCAGCACCTCATAGTCCATCGAGAGCCCAAACACGATCGAGAACAGGATCACGGGAATGCTCGGATCGAGCGATTGGGGCGTGAACCCGCCGAGCAGGTTTGCGAAGTGGCCCTGCTGGAAGATGTAGACCAGCGCCCCGAACGATGCTCCGATGGACAGGAAGTTCAGGAGCACGGCCTTCAGCGGCAGCACCACCGAGCCCGTCTGCAGGAACAGGAGCAGGTAGGTCACGAGGACGACGATGCCCACCGCGAGCGGCGTCCGGTCGACGATGAACTTGATGACGTCGATGTCGACCGCGGTCTGCCCGCCGACGAGCACCTCGCCGCCGCTGACGCCCTCGTCGGCGCGCATCGCCTTGACGATGTCGCGCGCCGCGTCCGAGCTCGCGGTCGCGCTGCTCGACGCGTTGATGAGCACGATGTGCTTGCCGACCCTGCTCGCCAGGAGCTGGCGCACGGGATCCGGGATGCTGCTGGGATCGGCGGTGTAGAGCTGCTGGTAGTCGGCCAGCCCGAGCTTGGGGTCGAGGTCGTAGATCGAATTCGTCCGCAGCACGCCGGGGATGGCGGCGATGCGCTGCTCGAGGGCGTACTGGTCGGCGATCCTGCTGGCCGTCAGCGGCGTGCCGTCGGAGTAGCGGACGACGATGCTGAAGTTGGTCTGGTCCTGGCCGGGGAAGTCCGCGATCAGGCGGTCGTAGCCCTGCCTCGCTTCGAGGCGAGGTGGCAGCATGTCGACGTCGCCGTTGGCCATGCGTAGCTGCAGGAACGGCGTCGACGCTGTGACGAGGAACGCCACGGTGGGAATGAGCACGACAACCGGCCGGCGCATCACCCACGTCGCGAGCGCGTGCCAGAAACCGCGGTTTGGATCCGTGTTCGGCTTCAGCCGGAGCACCGAACTCAGCCGCCACCTGTTGACCGATGGGCCCATCACCGACAGAAGCGCCGGCAGGAAGGTCAGCCCGTAGAGCACGGCGACCGCGATGACGAGGGCGCCGGCGGCGCCCATGGAAGCCATGAACGTGCCCTGGTAGAACAGCATGGCCGAGATACCGACCGCCGCCGTCAGCCCGGAGAACGTGATCGCCCGGCCGGCTGTCGCCATCGTGGTCGCGATCGCATCCTCGCGGGTCGCGCCCTTCGCCAGCTCATCCCGGAACCGGTTGACGACGAACAGCGAGTAGTCGATGGAGACGCCCAGCCCGATCAGGGTCACGATGTTCGCGGCGTACTGTGAGACGTCGGTGAAGCGGTTCAGGAAGAACATGCCGCCCAGCCCGCCGACGATGGTCAGGATGCCGACGCCGAGCGGGAGGCCCGCCGCCATCACCCCGGCGAAGATGACGATCAGCAGCAGCAGTGTGATCGGAAGCGAGACGTACTCGGCGCGCTGAAGATCGCTCTCCAGCGTGGTGTTGAACGCCTGGTTGATGGGCACGAACCCCGTGCCGGTGACCGAGAGCGTCGGCGACTTGACCTGGTCGCGCAGCGCGGCGTAGT